>JAGLTQ010000190.1 GCA_023135195.1 Gammaproteobacteria bacterium
TTGAGGTTTTAATATGAGCAATACAAATGAAGTGACGAGTGAAACCAGCAACGTTTGGAATAATCACGTTTCTATTCCTGAAACGCCAGAAGGTTTTACGCTTAGAACAACATATCCCACAAATCCTGATGGTGCCGAAGTGATGTTAGAACGATGGGAAGCGGGTTCAGAAGAACCACCTCATTCACATCCTGGGGATGATATGACAGTTGTTGTTGAAGGTAAAATGTCGATCCAGTTTTATACTAAGTCAGATGATGGTCTTGTTGCTGATGGGGAAAAAGTTATCCTTAATAGAGGTGATACTGGTTATGTTAAGGCAGGTCGAATTCATGATGCTAAGTATATTGAAAACTGTAAGTTAGTTTATGTTCATGACAGAGCGTTTGGGTTTACTGCTGAAGATTAAAAGAGCTAGAAATAATATAAAGGTAATGATTATGCTCAATAAAAATGAAGTTGCACCTGGTTTCAGTGCGGTTAATCAAAATAATAAAGTCGTTAAGTTATCCGATTATAAAGGCAACAAGAATGTAATTTTATATTTTTATCCAAAAGATGATACGCCCGGTTGTACTGTTGAGGCGAATCAATTCACTGAATTGGCGAGTGAGTTTGCCAAGGTTGATGCCGTGGTCATCGGTGTGAGTAAGGATTCTTGTGAAAGTCATCGGGCTTTTATTGATAAGTTTGGTCTTAAAGTAGATTTTCTTGCAGATACGTCGGGTGAACTTTGTGATGTCTATGGTGTATGGCAGGAAAAAGAAAAAAATGGCGTAAAGAAAATGGGCATCGTCCGCTCAACTTTTCTTATAAATAAAGAATCCATGCTTGTAGATATTAGCTATGGAGTTACCGCAGATGGGCATGCGCAAGAAATGTTAGATAAAGTTAATAAAATGTAGAGCTGTCATGAATTGTTATTCATCCGCGATGAATTAAAAATAAAGTTAAGTAGTCAATTAATAAATGATTTTTATTGAAATGGAGCTTTTGATAGTATAAATTTATTATTCAAATAATATATAACAGCTTCCGGTTATTGCTATTCGTTGTAAATATTAAAAAAGGATTGTTATGATTACAAAAAACAGTTTAGAAAAAGCGGCTGAGAAAAATATAATTCAACATGAACAGATTGAACCTTTATATCAGTTTCTTCATGAGCAACCTGCTGATTCCGCATCTGATAATAGGGAAGAACCGCTCCGTTTTATTCGTAGTTTTGGAGATGTGTTTATTACAGTGGGGGTTGTCTTTTTGATGATTTCTATTAATCTCACTAGTGTTTCCGGTATGTATTACTTTATTCCTGCCGCTGCCTTTGTTCTATTAGCCGAATGGTTGGTTCATGTTCGTCGTTTAGCCTTGCCGGGTATGGCTATTTTACTTTCAATTTTATTCTTTGTCTTTAATGCAATAACAAGTGAAAATGAAACTTCCATGCTTCTTGGTTTTGCAATAATTGCCGTTACCAGTTTGCTGTTTTATTTTCGTTATAAAATGCCTTTTAGTCATTTACCGCTAGCTGCCAGTTTGGTGGCAATGTTTATTATCATGCTGGATGTCAATGCGCTTAAAAATCCTATTGTTTTTGCAGTTTCGGGTATCATCATTTTTGCTGTTGCAATGTGGTTTGATTCGAGAGATACAGAAAGGGTATCGCACTTGAGTGATAGCGCATTTTGGTTGCATCTTTTAGCATCTCCTTTATTAGTACATGGTTTAATGCTTTCGATGTTAACAAGTGAACAATCATGGTTAAGTGACTTAAACAAAGAAGTGATGATTTTGTGTTTCTTTGCTGTCTTCTTTTTAACAGCATTATTCGTTGATAGGCGTGCAATGTTAATTTCTACACAACTTTACATGATTTATGCGGTAACACAGATCCTAAGAGATAGTTCTGCGAATACAGAAGATGTCGTTATCTTTGTTCTTATTGCCTTAGGGGTGTTTGTTATCTACTTTGGTGCATATTGGTATAAGTCACGCCGATTTGTCTTCGGTTTTTTAGCTGGTAAAGCGATTACTCGTTATGTTCCTGATCTTAATATTCAGGATGTAAAAGCAAAGGCTTAAATATTCCGGTTTTATTATGTATCTAAAACAGCATCAGAGAAAATAAATTTATTTCGGTGAGTGTCGCCTCATCTTATGGTGTTGGATTAAGTCATTTATTTAAATTATTTTAGGTATATAATGCAAAACTTTATAGCAATTAATTATTAGTGTTCTGGTAATAAATAATTTTCACCAACATATTTCTTATAATTATCCAAAGATTGTTTCATGAGTCTTTTCATGATTTTTTTGTTTGGCTTGAGTCCCCCGGGAGCAAAGGGTTTTTCATATTCATTAACCTGTTTACCTAAAAGTCCGATAACCTCAATTGCGGCAACCCGAAATTCTATATATTCTTCATAACTCAGATCAATGGTTTTATATAGTTGTTTTACTTTCTTTACCAGTTCCATTGGTTGAGCATGAATGATTTTTTCCCTATCTGAATTGAACATCAGTTGCATAGCATTATAGCTATCATGTTGTAGTTCACCATTAAGTAAAGTCATAGCACGTATGGACATAATATTATTTGCATAGAGGGTAAGTTTTTTATTACGTCGCATATTCATTGCGATAGCAAACATATCTGCCTGAAGCTCTCTTTTGTAAGTATCATGTCTGGTTGCAAAGGCTTTTCTTGATATAGGAATACCACCATAGTGGTATGAATCAAGACAATGAAAAGCTTCATGATCAATTATAAAATTAAGGTGCTGTTTTTTATCCAGGTATGATTTTTCTGGTAGTGACTTCAAGGTATCTTGTGCTAAATCAATAAAATATTGAGTTGAGATCAGATTGTTTAAGACCGTTGTAGCGGGATCCAGCGTGATGACACATGTATGTTGTTTTGTAGCTACCGGTATTTTACCCACTTTAAACAGATAAGAAGAAGAGATTTTATTAACTAACATCATCTGGATTTTTGCAACGGTAACATATAACAAATCTTCACGTAATTCTTTAGGATGCTCATAGTCAAGGCTGGTTGCCTGATAGCCAATAAAGAGCTCAAGTGCCTGTAGACTTTTTTCCCATTCACCATTCTTTAAATGAACAAATTGGATGTAGGGGAAAGTATGGTTGTAATAGTCCAGTTTTTCTTTAATAGCCTGGTTTATTTTTTCTATTTTAATATCTTTGTCGGAAGATGAGTTTTGTGTGATTGCTTTATTTGCATAAAGATTGTTACAGAATCCCAGAATAAGAAATGATAGAAAAATCATTATTTTTAATGGCCGGGTGATGCCCTGATATTTATTAAATATGCGCATGCATTAAACATAAGAGATATTTTTAATTAGCGCAACATTTTTTAGCTTATGATAACAACCAGTTGAATCATTAATTTGATTATCAGAAAGACAAAAATTGAAAATAAGGGTATATACTTAGTTTGTTATCAGTAGAGGTTGCTCTCTGCTCTTGTGTTTGTTCGATCAGCTCTATTTAGTTTAATGATGTATGATGAAATTATCTTCATCAGTAAGAGAATAATAAGTTCAGCCTTATAGTCGGAGATTTATAGATATGAGTGTAATACAAGCATTAGGTGGTCTCGGCCTCTTTCTGCTAGGCATGATTATTATGACAGATAGCTTGCGTAACCTGGCAGGTGATGCCATGCGCAAATTATTATTGCGCTTTACTCATACCCCTTTATCCGGTGCTGTTACCGGCACTGTTGCTACCGCCATTTTACAATCATCCAGTGCTACGACAGTTGCAGCAGTCGGTTTGGTAGGCGCTGGCTTGATGGGTTTTGCTGAAGCGCTGGGTATTATTTTTGGTGCAAATATTGGTACGACTATTACTGGCTGGTTCGTCGTATTGCTTGGCTTTAAACTCAAGATTGGTTCAGTGTTAATGCCGCTGATTTTGGTCGGTGCATTGTTACGTTTGTTTACTAAAGATCGATGGGCCAGTATAGGTATGGCCATTGCTGGCTTTGGTTTGATATTTGTTGGTATCTATTTAATACAGCAAGGTATGGCCGATCTGCAAAAGCTGGTTACACCTGAAAATTTTCCAGGCGATACTTTTTCTGGCCGCATTAAACTTTTATTACTTGGTATTTTATTTTCAGCGGTGACCCAGTCCTCCAGTGCTGGTGTGGCGGTAACATTGACCGCATTGTATGCCGGTGCGATTAATTTTCCGCAAGCGGCAGCACTAGTTATTGGCATGGATATAGGCACAACAGTCACAGCTGCACTTGCCACTATTGGCGGTACTGTCGGCTCACGTCGTACCGGTTTGTCGCATGTGATATATAACTTATTTACGGGAACAGGGGCATTATTTTTAATTACGCCTTATGTACTTTTATGGCAATGGCTGGGACCGGATGTATTTAAGAATCATGCCGAGATTGTGTTGATTGCTTTTCACACCAGTTTCAATATATTGGGTGTGTCGATTGCTTTACCACTGTCACATCAATTTGCCAGAATGATGGAGCGCCTGATACCTGAAACAGAACCTGCCTGTACCCGTAGTCTTGATAAAGCTCTTTTGCATGATCCTGCGCTTGCTCTTACTGCCGCACAGTCGGCACTTAAATACGAGGCGGTGGCTTTGTTAAAGCATGTTGTATTTTTACTTGGTGATATGACTAAGGGGCGAGAGAGTAATCTCCTTGAATTGAAGTATGAGTTAATCAAAACACAATCTTATATTGACAGTATTGATATGAGTGACTCTAAAGTAGAGCACCATGATCATTTTATTAATCTTTTTCATGCTATGGATCACATTCAACGATTACATGACCGTTGTTATGTAGATGTCGACAAGGTAACCGACTTAAAATATATAGAAGATACAGAGTCGGATCGTAAAAAAGTTGCTGCCGTTTTTATTGAAGTGATTCAGGATTTGGAAACCAATGACTGGTTAGCTACCGCAGAACGTGCAAATGAACTTGCTGCAAATATTACTACTCGAGTAGATGAGCTACGCCACAGTATTATGGAGCATGTTGCCGAAAATCGTATTAGTGTTCCTAGAGGTAATGCATCATTAGATGCTGTGCGCTGGCTTGACCGTATTAGTGGGCACGTGGCGCGATTAAGTCATTACCTTGCAGATGGTTCAAATGGTCAGGATTTAAATTCAGCCGATTTAAATCAATAAACCGGCTTATTATTTATTCTCAAAAGTAACGAGCAAGGAGGGACTTACCTCCTTAACACGTAGCTGCAGCTTAATTAAGCTTTAGGTGCTTTCTTAAACATTTTCTGAATTTTTGAGACTTGTTTCTTTTCCCATTGTTCAGCCGCTTTTAACATCATTTTGGTTTTTTCTTCGCCAACTTTTAGCAACGCTTTTTCGCGTTTGATCACTGATGCCAGTTGATCTTTCAATACTGCAATTTCAGCTTTTGCTGCCGATTTGGCCAATTTTAGCTCTTCTCGTGCTGAAGTATTCGCAGCTTTTAGTACGTCTTTTGAAGCCTTTAGATCTGCTCGTAGTTGTTTAGTTAAATCATTACGTTTTCGGGTTGCTACACTTTTATGTGATGCTGCCGATGAACGCTGTTTAGTCGCTGTTTTTTTCTTGGTCGCCATGATGAGTATTTTCCTTTGTTAATACACGTTTATTATACAGGTATTTGTAGCAACCGTATTTATTTATAAAAGAATATAGCAGGCATCGTGTTTTATAAAAATAATCACTGCTGTCCCGTTAACTCCCTCTCCCTTTGGGAGAGGGTTGGGGTGAGGGAATAATAATAGGATAACTCGTTGTTTTATTTATCCCCTCATCCTCGGCAACTGCTCGGTCTTCGTT
>JAGLTQ010000191.1 GCA_023135195.1 Gammaproteobacteria bacterium
CTTACATCCATGTCGACTACCTGACCTTTACCCGCACGCGTTAATCCAACAAAAGAGATATAGTCTTCATCAAAAAAGAAGTCATCCAGATAATTATTAACAAGAATTCGTCTCAGTGGAAAAGATTGAGGTTTGGTATTTTCACCAGAATCCACACGATAATCATGCATCCACATACCGAATCCATGTGGGGGTTCATCGGCATAAGATATTTCCCAGAACTCAGGAATATCTTTAAAGGCAGCAAAAAAACTATTGCCTGGCGGTGAGGTATAAACGGCACTCACTCGCGAAGATTTACCCTGAAGATTTTTTACTTCAAACAGTTTGAGCGGGCTTAGATCCCGTGTATCAAGCAGTACCATGGTATGGGGTAAAGTGTTTGCAACCAGAAGGTAACGCCCATCAGCGGATATTGTCTGGTTACGCGAATTAATACCAACACGAATTTCAGCCACCAGTTTCAAATTGTATAAATCGTATTTGCTGATCCAGCCGTCACGTGAAGAAAAATAAACAAAACGCCCGGAAGGTGAAAATTGTGGTGCGCCATATAATGAAAACCTTGATTTAAAACGGTGCACGGGTTCAAACGTATCACCATCGAGCAGGGTGACATGATGGTCTCCCTTTTCCACAATGAGAAATAAATTAAGCTGATCCTTAACTTTCAATAATGGCTTATTCGGTAAGGTGTTTTGCTTATTATGAATAATATGGCTGGCTTTAATTTTCGCCATATTCCAGCCTGGTATTTTCGTTAATGGGGTGTAAATAAATTCAACCAGAGACTGGATTTCTTTGTCACTCAATTTGCTTTTAAAAGCAGGCATTAGTGTCTTTACACGGCCATTTCGAATGACATTAATAGCGGCTGGCTTACGTAGGTATTTGAGGTTTTCAGGCAGTAGAGCCGGTCCTACACCTCCCAGACGATGAACATCATGACAAGCTGCACAGTGAGTTTTAAATAATCTTGTAACGCCCTGATCAGGTGCTGTTTGAGCAAATGACAAGGTCGAACTAAAAAGGAAAAGAACAGTAAAAATAAACTTAAATAAAATATAACTATTGTGTTTGATGGATTCGTTCTTCATATAACTTAATCAATTACGTGTACCGTACCCGTCATTTTTGGGTGTGGACCACACCGATAAGGGAAGGTGCCAACCTTTTTGAATTCACGCTTATAAGTATCGCCAGAGAATAAATAATCATCAGGTTCCTCTTCACCCAATGCTTCAAACCAAACACTGTGATATTGACGTTTCTCCTGGTTTTCCCAAACAATTTTTTGCCCACGTTTAATTGTGATTTCCTGCGGTATAAATTTAAATGCTTTAATAATCACTAGTGGATTAGCATCACTTTTTTTATCACTACCCGCTAATGTACTTTGATTAAAAACAACTAATGTAAATAACACGAGCAGTAATTTAAATTTCATTTTATTATCCTTAATCCATACAGATAGAATTATAAACAAATTTGAGTATACACAAAAAAAGCCACAGGGCATTCACCCCGCGGCTTTTGAATGGTTCTTACTGTGAGTTAGTTATCCCTGTTATTTCACAGCATTTATTTCAGCATCTTCATTATTGAAACCTAACTTGAGACCAAGTGATACATGATGGAAACGACTGTTAGTGTAATCATCATGAATGGCAAAACCAATATTATACATTTGATCTGTAGCCATACTAACATCACCCAACTTGTCAGAAGTCAGCTTACGGGTCATTTCAATTGTCCATACGCCTCCTTCCAGACCACCTGTGAAAGAAACACCCTGACCACCGGTCATAACACGTTCAGCAAGAATATAACCATCTTCTGATTCACCAGTACCCGACTTGTAGCGGAGTAAGTCCATAAATGCACCTTTCTTCAACAATGCATCAATTTCTGCCTGGCTCTTCAACTTGTCCCAGCCGCCACGTTTTTTACCGCCTTTACCGTCGATTTCAATCGCGGTACGACTTTCTTTCAAGTACTTGGTAAATCCACCACTTAAATCAAGCTGTTTAGCTAACGGGCTGGATTTAAGGACTGATTTGTCTGGTTGATGAGGCATGTAATTCGCATCGTGATGACAAGTCTGCCAGCACCCGGCACGCTCAGCATATTCAACATCAGGATTTTCTTCGCTATCCGTTGTTAACATAACGGCAAATTTAATTGGATTCTTCGGATCCATTTTACCGCCAGATACAAAGGGTACCGGATTATGCTTACCAGCATCGTCCCATTGGAAGCGCATATAAATATTATTCGCATCATGCTTAGCCTGCACTTTCATTGCTATGCTGCCACGCTTACCGGGTATCGGAGTCGGTTCAACTTTTTCACCGGCTGCAATTACTTCACCAATATCGACCTCTTCTTCTTCATGACAATCAAAACAACGGTCACCGGTCATAAAGGCACGTTTACCACCGTGGTCACTACCTTTCATTACCCATTCCATCGATGCCTGTCCCGGATAGAACAACACGACTTCTTTTGCTTCTACACCCGACCAATTTACCTTCGAAGATGAAGCTGAAGATGCTTTCGCTGCAGGTGCTGCTACGGCAGGTTTGCTTTCCTCAACTTCTGCAACACTTTCTACTTCAGCTTTTTCATCACCTGTTTTCTTAACTAGTTTATTACCATTATCAATAAAGGCCTGCCATTGCGGCGCAATTGGGCGCTTATTATCTGGATCAGGTTTTGATAGTTCTTCTAACTCTTCTTCACTGAGCTGATCATGTACTTTCTTATGAGCAATACCTTTATGGCAATCAATACAGGTACTACCGTCTTCCATACCTGCAGCATGTTGTTTACGTGAACGTTTTTTCTGGTCTTCCGGTTTCATTGAATCAAAGTTATGACAGTTTCTGCACTCGCGAGAATCTGTATCTTTCATAGCATGCCAGACATTTTTTGCTAACTTTAACCGTTTACCATCAAACTTCTCTGGTGTATCGATAGAGCCGAGAACTTTATGGAAAACCTCGTTACTGGCCTGAATTTTACGTACAACCTTGTGTATCCATGGACGAGGAACATGACAGTCGGAACAGGTAGCACGCACACCACTTCGATTAGTGTAGTGAATCGTTTTTTGGTATTCCTTGTAAACATTTTCTTCCATTTCATGGCATGAAATACAAAAATCCATTGTATTGGTGACTTCCATTGAAGTATTAAAACCACCCCAGAAAATAACGCCGACGATCATAAAAAATAATGATGCGCCAAGGGTCGTTCCAAACATTACTTTACGAGACATTAAACCGAATTTTTTTGACGAAATTGACATGATTTACATCCAGCTTTGTATAGTTAACATTACATAAGAAACCTTTTCATAAAGTCCCTTGTGTAATATGTGTGCTTATTGCTTAGAAGAAGAGCGGACATGCGAGATGCACATCCGCCCAATTCCATTTACTAAGTAACTTAAAGTATTCCTTAAGTTACGTGGTTAACGCGGTTATAAACATTGAACTTACCTGTTGGAGCGTAAAGTCCTTTAATGCGTCCTACTTCTTTTAGAGTTTTAGCATCAAAGATAATGATTTCACCGTTAGGTTTCTTACTGTCTGAACGATTCCATACAGATGCCCACACTTCAGTACCATCTTTATTGAACTCGAAGTGAACAGCTGCGTAGCCTTTCTTCGTAGTCAACTGGATAGTCTTAACAA
>JAGLTQ010000192.1 GCA_023135195.1 Gammaproteobacteria bacterium
CTAAATAGACACGATCAACTTCCGAATTAATGGTAACAGGGCCTTCCTGAACTTTTGAAATGAAACCTTCTGTTTTATCAAGATAGGTTTTTCCTTCTAATCCATAGATAACTGTGTTGCTGATATCTTCAATATTAAAGTAAGTATGAAGTGCCTGACCGATGGTAATAGTTTGATCGCTCTGGTTAAAGGTAGTCAGTTCCATCGTTAATTTTTCAGCAATCGTTAAGCGGTATTCCGCTACTGTTGGCTGTGGCCACATCTGTTGAAGGTTTTCCTCCAGTTCATCTGTTAGCAGTCGAAAAGTGATTTGTGTTTCACCTGCTGATATAACACGTGTATCAGTAACCTGCCATAACACGGTACGAGCAAAGCCATGAGCCGGAAAAGCAGCGTTAGTTTCATGCGCACCAAACCAGGGCCAACAAAGTGGAATACCACCACGGACTGACTTACCCATTGCAAACATCGCATCGTCAGATAACCAAATCACTTCATCTTCATTAACCGGTTTCCAACTAAGAACATGAGCACCTTGCAGACTAATAGTTGCACTGGCTTGTTCGTTCTGAATTTCAACTATAGGGATGCCACCTTCACCGATTTTAAAACGAAGGGTATTATTATCTTCAGAAAGGGAAAAGTTTTTATTTAGTTCTTCTACATTCGTTATGTTCAATTTAATTTTTCCAAAAAAGTTGTATAAATGACTGTTGAAATATTTAACACAAAACTCAAATATTACTGACTGCGCATTTTACTAATAATCTCAGCCGTTTTATTACCAATCTCTTTGCCGTTTGGGTAGCGCCGAATATAATCAAACACATCTTGTTGATTAACCTTTACTATCTGCCCTGCATGGAGAGTAGGAATATTGAAAGGCTCGTTTTTTAACAAATCTTCAATTGCATTACCTTTCCATTTGCTCACCTCGACCCACATCCATTCACTCCCGCCGCCAGGAATAGGGAAAGGTGCTTTGACCTGAATTAATTCACCCGGTTGTAGTCCTGCATTAAAATCTTTTCGTAAAGCAGGTAACTTTGATTTTGCTTTTTCACTTTCTATTTCCAGGGCAGCATTATGTTTAATATATTTAATCGAGTCCTCTGAACCAAAAAGTGAAGAAACCATTGCATCGAGTTTTGCATGAACATCACGCCCTTTATAACGATCAAATTTAAGCTGAATCAAACGATTACCAGGATCACCCTCTTCCCAAATACCTTGTCGAAGTGAAAGATGGGCAACTGCTTTTGCATTTTCCAAAAGTGATTTTAATTGTGGCTCCCGAACACCAGGATGTTTGATAGATTTTATGTTTAAATCAAAAACACCCGCTTTAGTCACAACCGCCCCTTCTGCCATTGCCTGACTAAACAGATTCATCACATTTCCAACACTGCTGTTTGAAGACCAGACAAAGTTATCGACCACCACATCAGGCAAGCCGAACTTTTCCATTCCCAGTGTAATCGCCCTGATAAACTCACCACTCTTATAGGCATGAATGGTGATATGTTTTGAAATATCAGGTACACCACTCGTCCAGTTAGCAAGACGTCTATCTTTCCATGCGTCTAACGAAAACATCTCACGAGTCACCTCATCCCACAACAATCCATTTGTCTTGCGTGCAAGTATTTCCATTAATTCAGTTGCCGCATGTAAACCATTCCAAACATCTTTTGATGGATAAGCAAAGTTGACAATCAAAGCTTGCTTTGACTTTTGTAATACTCTAGCCTGTTTCTTGCTTAATCCACGTCCGGAATATTTCAGAGTATCAAGACCTGGTGCGCTATAGTTTTTTAAAACGTTCTTTTCCAGTCTGACCTGCATAAACATTTTCTTTGGTGACTTTGGTATTTTATCAACCAGTTTAAAATTCAGCCCCTTCAAACGAAGGAGTTGCTTAAGCACTTTAACAGGATCTTTTTTCGCAGCAGGTAAATAATACACGGCAAATTGAAAATGAATAGATTTGCTCATTAGTGAACCAGCAGGAATCAATTGCTGTTGCTTTTCCGCTAACACAGGAGAAGAAAAACAGCCTGATATAATCAACACAAGAAAAAATATATTTGTTTTTATTATATTCATAATTAAATTACTCCATCCCTTTCATAATTATCTTATTACCTCAGCATTACTTTATTTGAATTTCTTAACGGTATACCCTTTACTACGAAGCTGTTGTAATAATCCATCTTTCCCTACCAGGTGTAATGCACCAACCAAAATCATTTCAACTTTCTTATCAGTCATCATTTGTTCAATATGAGGCATCCAGTTATTATTACGCTTCACTAACAAGGTTTGATATAAATCCGGATAGTCACGCATCATTTCAGTTAAAGTCACCGCAGCCAGTTTATTTTCATCGCCATTTAACCATGCAGATTTAATTACAGCCATCATGACTTCCATTTTACTCATGTCATTAATCGTATTAATTATCATTTCATTTTCATTACCATCACCCATGGTAAGAAGAAAGGCCAGTTGTTCATCAACCGTTTCAAAATAGCCGGTCGCTTTACCCATCTCTTTAGCTTTATTATGAAAATACTGATCAACGCCGATATCCACCATACCCATTTTTTTAAGTTCAATCATTGTTAAAATAAGAACAACCATTGAAGGTTTAAAGTGAAGAAACGAATCAATTGGAATATTTCTATCAGCCAGGTGCTTTTCCAGCTTCTCAAATGTTTTTTTATTCAGTGCTTCCTTTAAAGACTTACCGGGAGGGAAAGTAAACATCTGAGCCATTTTTTTACCAAATTCAGGGGTTTGTATTTTTTCAATATCTGTTTCAAACACAAGCTTATCTGATTTTTTAAAAGCTGCACCAAATTCAACAGGTAAAGGATAATCTTCTTTTTTAAGCACATGAATCGTACCGCCTAAAAATAATTTATTACCATTTTTAGAGACCTGCCAGAGCGATGTTTCAGAAAAACATACCGATGGGAATATCAATAATATAAATAAATATTTACGCATAACTTCTCCATATTCTTTTATTTGTTAATCCTCAGAAAACTAAATCTGTAATAAATCAAGAGCCAACCGTGAAAAGCCAGCTATACTTAAACACAGATATAAGAGTAACAGCAATAGCCTCGAGTAAAAGGAATCTATCATGATAGATATTACCAGCGTTCTGGGAAATGAAGCCGATGATTTACTGAATCACCAGTGTGACACCATCTTACATCCTAACCTGCATCTACCCGGACCGGATTACATCGAACGCGTGGTTGCACATAAAAACAGAAAACCGGCCGTTTTACGTAATCTCAGCAGTATCTATAATCATGGCCGTCTGGCAGGTACAGGTTACCTCTCATTGCTACCGGTTGATCAGGGTGTCGAACATACTGCCGGTGCCTCATTTGCACCCAACCCTGCATATTTTGATCCGGCTAACCTGTTTGAACTGGCGATTGAAGGCGGATGTAACGCCATTGCATCAACGCTCGGCGTCATGCAATCTGTCTCTCGTGATTATGCTCACCGCATACCGATGATTATGAAAATTAATCACAATGAATTACTCAGCTACCCCACTATTTATGATCAAACCTTGTTCGCCAGTGTTGAACAAGCTTTTGATCTGGGTGCCGTCGCCGTGGGCGCAACCGTTTATTATGGCTCCGCCGAATCCCGTCGTCAGATAGAAGAAATAAGTGCAGCATTTGAACATGCACATTCACTCGGACTCGTGACCGTGTTATGGGCTTATTTGCGTAATGCTGATTTCAAAAAAGACGGTACTGATTATCATGCCGCTGCCGACCTCACCGGTCAGGCCAATCACCTTGCCGCAACCATTGATGCTGACATCATTAAACAAAAACAAGCCACAAATAATGGCGGCTTCGGTGCCATCGGATTTGGTAAAACGCATCCCGGCATGTATGACAAATTATGCACAGACCATCCCATTGATCTGGTTCGCTACCAGGTCGCAAATTGTTTCATGGGTCGTACGGGTATGATTAATTCTGGTGGTGCATCGGGGTCAAATGATCTGCAACAAGCAGTGCGCACTGCCGTTATCAATAAACGCGCCGGTGGAATGGGACTGATATCAGGCCGCAAAGCATTTCAAAAACCCATGAATGAAGGTGTAGAACTTTTAAACGCGATTCAGGATGTTTATTTATCGGATAAAGTCACGATTGCCTAACGACTAAATCAATTATTTAGAATTAAATGCAAGGTTTGGTTTAATCACCCCGTCCTTTTTTTCCTCTTTTATAATAGCTTATTAAAACTGTTAGTAAGGGTC
>JAGLTQ010000193.1 GCA_023135195.1 Gammaproteobacteria bacterium
GCAGAATATATTGATTGCTTATCAATTGAAGAAACTCAATTCATGCTTTCACATGAAGCCTTGCATTGTGCCTTATCACATTTTTCTCGACGCCAACATCGTGTTACTCATAAATGGGATCTTGCTTGTGACTATGCCATTAACCCATTATTAGAAAAAGATGGGTTAACACCTCCTCCAGGTACGTTACGGCTTCGTGAATATGAAGGCATGACAGCAGAAGAAATCTATCCATTGATTGATGACTTGGATGATCAAGAAACATTGGATCAACACATCTATGATGATTCAACTTCTGACAGTGAAAATAATGTAGCTCCACCACCAAAAGATGATTCGGATACCGATAATACGCGAAAAGAAAAACAACCCAGTCAGGGAAAGGGATCACAAAAATCACCTGAACAAAAAGACGGTAAGGGAGGTAACTTACCGCAAGGTAAAGATGATAGAGAAACGAGTGGCAAGTCTGAACCCGCTGAAGCAAAAGATGTTAATAATGGTAGAGGAGCTGAAAAGCCTCAACCATTAACGCACCAGGAAAAAGAAAATTTAACCGTGCAATGGCAACAACGTTTAGCGGGTGCGGCACAACAAGCGATGCAAGCAGGAAAGCTTGATGGTGAAATGGCTCGCATGGTAGATTTTTTACTACAACCTCAACTGCCATGGCGTAACCTTATTTCACGTTATTTGAATTCTCTTGCCCGTGATGATTACAGTTATTCGCGGCCTTCTACTCGCCGAGGTGATCCTGCTATTTATCCTAGCTTACGCAGTGCACAATTAGATATCACCATTGCCATTGATACCAGTGGTTCAATTAGTCTGGACGAAATTCGAGAGTTTGTTTCGGAGATTGATTCGCTTAAAGCACAAATGCGCGCCAAGGTAACTTTGATTGCATGTGATTCTGAATTAGCTAAAGATTGCCCCTGGGTATTTGAACCTTGGGATGAATTTGTTTTACCAAAAAGTATTAAAGGTGGCGGGGGTACACGTTTTACCCCTGTTTTTGATTGGGCTCAGCAACAAGATAAAGTTCCTGATATTCTTGTTTACTTTACCGATGGTGAAGGTGAGTTTCCGAAAGTTGAGCCGACCTTTGATGTTTTGTGGTTGGTTAAGGGTAAGAAGAAGGTGCCGTGGGGGCAGCGAGTTCAACTCAACTAATGAATTTATCCCCTCTCCCTCAGGGAGAGGGCTAGGGTGACGAGCCCATGGACGGGCGAAGATAGAACAATGCAGGAGCAATTGTCGAGGGGATAAATTTAAATTACCCTCCATGGGCTCATCCCCTTGAAGGGGAGGGAATTAATACTAAAAAGAAAGCTGATATGAATCTATCGAACGAAGACAATTTAAGATTAAATGTATTATTGCATCAGGAATTACATGCTATTCGTATTGATGAGTCAAAAATGATTGTTTATGGCTTGTCAGAAAAGGGCGAGGCAAAAGTTCCTCTAAACGCAAACTGCAAAGATGAAGTTTATATCAAGCAAGTTAAAGAGCTTATTTCGACACACATTTTGGGATCGCCAGGAGGCTATCCTATTTTCCTTCGACGCTGGACACGCATGGGACAGTCTCGAACTCACGAAAGTCTCGAACGTTTATTATTGCTTGGTGAATCAGAAGCTATAGTTGCCGTTGTGAATGCAGATGTTGTTTCTAATGAAGTAGCTCGTCGTGCATGGTGGGCAATGCCAACAGCGGCTAATGCAAGGTGTTTGTTACGACATGAAGAAGTTGTTAATGGTGAGATCGGTAAAGTGTTAGCTGAATTTTTAGTGGAGTTTTTACCTTTTGAAGAAGAACCTCGAGCTATGATTGAATCGGCACGACTTGTTTTACAAAAAGATCTTGTACAACAAGATGTGCGAGAAGGATTATGGAAGAAAGGGCAGCGAAAAAATGCTTTGTTAGTGGGTTTTTTGAAAACTGTCCCAGATAATTTACCTGTAGAATCTTCTGAACATAAAATGTTTGTAGAGTTAAATGTCAAGTTATCTTTAATTCCTGATAATGTTTTTAGTAAAGTTATTTCACGCCTTTATAGTAAGCAAGGGCAAGCTTATTTAAAAACAGTTGAAGCGGTAATGAAAAAGCCTTCAAATCAAGATGTTGTTATATCGCTTTTTGTCACTATAAAAGATTACTTTAAAGATGTTTGCCCGAACCAGGAACAATACCAGGATATTAATATTTTATTGTCCGATGCAAAAAAATATATTGAAAATAGCGCTACTCAATTTGATGATCTCAAAGAGATACTAACGCTATTGCCAGAGCTCTCATCGATTATTAAGCCAATATTAACCCTTTCATTAATAGGCGAGTCCTTAACCAGCCCCATATTTTCACGAACGGATGCAATTGGTTCATTAATGCGACGTAAGCTGGAGCATGTTATTAATCCATTATTAGAAGAAATATCTCAACTTAAAAGTTGATTGAAAAACAAAGAAATAATAGCGAAACAGAAGCTATTACCTATACGCAGTTAAAACTATTTTATATTTATTATTGGAGTTATTAAATGGCAGATTTATTTTCAGAAAAAGCTAAAGAGTGGGATATTAATGAAATGGTATTAGCATTGTCTACAGGTATTGGTAGCGCAATAAATGATAATATTGTTTTTAATAAATCAATGCATGTTATGGATTTTGGTGCCGGAACTGGATTAATTACTTCAAAAGTGGCTTCGCAAGTTGATAAAATTACAGCTGTTGATGTATCTCAATCTATGTTGGATCAATTAGTAGCAAAGGAAGAGCTTAAAGGAAAAGTTGATGCTGTTTGCCAGGATATTACAACCTCATCTTTGGACAAAGAATTCGATTTAATTGTTAGCGCGATGGCAATGCATCATGTAGAAGATACAGATAAAATGTTACAATGCTTTGCCGATCATTTGAAATCAGGCGCGAAGGTTGCGTTAGCTGATCTTGATAAAGAAGATGGAACATTTCATCCAGAAGATATTGAAGGTGTCTACCATTCAGGCTTTGAACGCGATTTTTTGCAAAAGAAAATGGAAAATAGTGGTTTTACAGATATAAAGTTTGTTACTGCGCATACCGTTGATAAAGGCGAAAAATCATACCCAATATTCCTGGTAACAGCATCGAAAGCTTAATTCACAATAAAACATCAGGGATGGTAATACCGTTCACTTAAGCTTTTATGTTTATTCCCCCTCCCTTAGGGAGGGGGCTAGGGGGAGGGATATATTTAAAACACCCCACCCCACCCTAGCCCTCCCCTTGAAGGGGAGGGAACAAATCATCATGATTTAATAATCATTCAATCCCTTAACTGTTCGGCATTACCAGGGATGGTGTTTGATTTATAATTTAAGCCATGAGTTTTTCTTATCTGTTGTGTTGTCATCCATTTTTCCATTAAGCGTTAAATAGCAGGTGCTAAGTTCCGCTTGCTTTAATGTGAGGTTGAAAACTTTTAATTCATCACGTCTAAAAGCATGTATAACAAGCTCATCATCTACAGAATAACTTGCTATTGTTTTATTGATTTTTTCTTTAGTTACTTGTAAATGATTAATTGAAATAATAATGTCACCAGCAGAAAGCCCTGCTAATTCGGCACTTTCGTTGCTAAATACTTGAGTGATTTTTACTCCCAGACTGTTCGTTGCAAAACGAGCACCTAGTGATACTGGATTATGCTGGTTTTTATCTGTGCTAGGTTTTCCGCCTTTGTCATCCACAGATGTTGTGGCGCGTAAGTTTAATTTTACACCAACTTCAGATAATAACTCTTTAAGCGGAAGTTCCCTAACGCCATACAAATAATTGGCAAAGAAATCATTTAAACTCACTCCGGCAATTTCACTGGCGATGTTTTCTATTTTTCCTTCAGGAACACCACACAATTTTTTACCGTAGTTAATCCATAAGTGACGCATAACATCATCAAGTGATTTTTGATTATCTGTATGCTTACGAATAGTTAAATCTAAGCATAAAGCGAGCAGGGCACCTTTAGCATAATAGCTGACGATGGTATTGGGCGCGCTTTCATCTTGTTTGTAAAACTTGGTCCATGCTTCAAAACTGGATTCAGCGATGCTTTGATTAAAACGTCCTTTACCTCGTAAGACACGCGTAATAGTTTGACCAATAAGTTCAAGATAACTTTCGACAGAGATAACTTTGCTGCGAACAAGAGCAAGTTCATCATAGTAAGAGGTAATGCCTTCAAATGCCCATAGCTGACGCGTATAGGATTCGGTAGTCAAATCATAGGGTAAAAAGACTTCAGGCTTAATACGTTTAATGTTCCATGTATGAAAATATTCGTGACTGCATAAACCAAGAAAGTTACGATATTTTTCGTTGGGCTCATCTGGTTCTGTGGTTAATGGGAGATCATCACGACTACACATCAAACTGGTTGAACTGCGATGTTCGAGTCCCCCATAGCCGTTACCTGTAACCATCGTTAGGAAAATGTATTCTTCTATCTTGGGTAAGTCTCCAAACATCGTACAATGTGTTTGACATATTTTAGTTAAATCTTGGTTAAGACGTTTTTCATCTGCTCTGTGTACCCCTGTCAACGCCATTTTATGCGTAGTATTTTCGACTGAAAATTCAAATTCTGAATGTGTTCCTATTTCAACAGGGTGATCGATTAAATCATCGTAATTATTGGCTTGATATGCTCCAAAGCCTAAGGCATCAATATCTTTATTCTTAAGTGAAGTGGCAACTTTCCATTGTGAATAATTTTCGTTAGCAGGAGGTTCGATAATTACATTACAGGGTTCCTCTTCAAAGCCATGAGGCATAAGAAATAAACTTGTTCCATTAAAGAATGCGTGTGTCATATCGAAATGGGCAGAGCGAACGGAAAGATCCCATGCATACACTTCATATTCTATTAATAGTGGAGCATCAACTGCTTCAACCTTCCATGTGCTTTTATCCAGCTTTTTAATGCTGAGTTGTTGGTTGTTTGATTGTGCTTTTATGCTGATTATATTTTTAGCAAAATCACGAATCATATAGCTCCCAGGGATCCATGCAGGTAAGGATAAAACTTGTCCTGCCGTATCTGGTTTAGCTATTTCTAAAGTAACTTTGAATATATGTGCGTGTGGGTTGTAGAGATTAACAGTGTGTTGAATGTTCATTGAGTTTTTTCGGGTTCGCTTTCTATGTTTGTTTTAGATTTATTAACTTTCACATACAGGTGAATAAACTTTTTATTTCTTGAGTTCGTAGAATATGTTTGACTATTATTATCTTCGGATACAGGTTTACTTGAAGCAACCTCAAGCCATTCATTGGTTTTCCCAACAATTGTTGTATCCAGTTGTGTATGTACTATTGCTCCTGCAATATCATCACTTAATGAGGATGCGTTTAATCCAACCTGTATAACTGACCAACCGCTAAATTCATGCACTTTGAAAATATAACTTTTATTTATTTTTTTAAAGGTAAACGATTGGGTTTCAGTGCCATCAGCATATTTTTTTCTTTCGGTAACAGGTATTGATATTCCGGTATTTAATTTTACCCATTGGCGCTCAGTTATGGACATTGATTGAGATGTGTTGGTTCTGTTTTTACCTGCCTGGTATGTATTGGATGTTTGATTGAAGTTAATCTTACGATTTGAAGCTATAAATTCTATCGTTAAAATATCAGGTGGCGTGTCTATTTTTTTAATGATGTGCAATATATTTTTTGTTTTACCTTGTGTGCCATTAATAAGAAGCACATCATTTTCCTGACTTACTGATACTGATTTATCAATTAATGATTTAAGAACAGATAGAACGTCTTCACCAGTAATATATTTTAAATTAACTGTTGTTATCGTATTTTCTTCACTGATATTCTCTTCAGCAAAAAGGTGATTCCAACTAAATAATAATATTATGCTTAATAATGTGTGTGTTGATTTAATCATAAGTGTAATCTGCGTAAATTTTCATCAGGAGCACTATGTTCCCAGACTTCATTGAAGAAATTTGATAGTTCTGTTGCTAATCGAGGACGGTCAAAGTTTGCTAATCCTTCATAGCGATCTGAGTGATGTAAATAAATAACACCTTTACCATCAAATAGGGTGAATGCTTCGCCGTATGATTTATATTCTTCAGAAATTTTTCTAACCTCGATACTACTGGTCAACTGTTGAATTAAGTAAATCAGTCTGTGCCCATTTTTAGTTATTGGATCTGAATCTTTAATAAGTATGCGTATTTTTGTAAGCCTGCTTGAGATAGAAAGGTTTTTTATTGCCTCAATAAAATCAGGCGTATCAAAAATAGCGGGATCAAGATGCCTGGAGATAAGGTCAATAGTTCGAGATGTTTGTTGAGTCATTGCGATATTTATTACTTTTACTTCATCGCGTGAGCCTAATGAAATATCATTTTCACCTTTTTTAAATTTATAATTTTTATTCTCCGACTTCATTAAATTTACCGTTATCCTGATGCGGTTAGATTTATTATATTGCAATCATATCGCCATTATATCTCATGGTATAATGAGGTATTCCAGCATCCATATAAATATCACTCGTTACTGTAAAGCCGTATTTTTTATAAAAATCTACGGCATGATCTTGTGCCGACAATTCAATAAGTGCAATCGATTTGGCTTGTGCGATATCCAGAAGATATTTAAGCATGTTTTTGCCGATATTACGATTACGGTACGCTTCTAAAACAGCCATTCTGCCAATATGTCCATCATTCAATAAGCGCGCTGTACCTACAGCCTTATTCTTATAATAGGCTAAAATGTGCGTAGAATCATTGTCAAATTCATCCCACTCAAGTTCAATGGGGACGTTTTGCTCTTTAATGAAAACGGAGGTTCTGATTTCTTCAATCTCCGAAAAGCTCTGCTTAAAATCAACCGTTTTAATAACGATTTCACTCATCAGGAAACTCAAGATAGCCTTTGTTATACATGGCACGTAAAAACCCCAATGCATTTTCATTAGCCAGGCAGGGTTTTAAGTCGGCGTATGTGTTTACATGTTGATTACAAAATAACTTAGCAATGTCATCTGTGTCAGGCTTGAGAACCTGCTTTACACCATTAATATAAAGTGAATTTTTATTGTTTTGATTAACGAGGTAGTTAGCTCTTACGCTAGAAGGCCTGCGAAGAAGGCCCGTTTCTTTTAATGCAGAAAGGAACTCTGAAGTAGACAAGGTATTTTCCACCATGTCTTCATCATCATTCAGGTATTCGGTGATAAATCGTCCAAACCAGTCTTCAATTTTTGATTTATCATTAAATTGAGATATTAATAATTTTTGAACTTTATTTATGACGTCAGAAGTGATTTCACCATTATTTTGTTCCGGTAATAAATCAGGATCCTGGTAACGTAAATTATCATTTAAATCAGTAAGATATTCATCAACGTAGGAAGACAATAATTCAGCGTGAGAGGGGGCTCTAAAGCCGATAGAAAAAGTCATGCAATCTTCCATGCCAATACCATAGTGAGCAATATTTGCAGGTAAATAAAGCATATCTCCCGCTTCAAGCACCCATTCAGTTTCAGCTTTAAATTCTTTAATTAATTTTAATGGAATATTTTCTTCGAAGTTATCTTCTCTTACTGGCGTTTCATTGATCATCCATTTCCTTCTTCCTTTTGCCTGTAACAAGAAAACATCATATTGATCAATATGCGGTCCGACACTGCCATCAGGAGCAGCATAACTTGCCATAAGATCATCTACACGCCAACTTGGTATAAAGTTAAATTCATGTAGCAGGTCATCGAATTCTGGAAAAACTTTATTTAATCCCTGAATTAATAGAGTCCAGTGACTATTTGGTAAAGAGGTAAATCGAGATTCAGGAAAAGGGCCGTTTTCCAATGCCCATTTAGGCATGTTTTTTTGCTCTAAAATTATTCGTGATTCAATAAAATCTTCACAGGCAAGTCCGGCAAGTTCTTCAGCAGAGATAGGAGACTCATAATCAGGAAAAGCCGAACGAATTAATAGTGGTTTTTTTTGCCAATAGTTTTGTAAAAAGTCTTTAATGTTTAAATTATGTATCAAAGGATTATTTTGTATTGTGATTTTAAATACACGAGGATAATTTAAAAAATCTCAATATCGCCTTCTTCAATTATGAAATCTTCAATTTCATTTTTATCGAGTAAATATTCAAAGCCACTTACTTTATTGCGACCATGTTCTTTTGAATAATATAAAGCTTTATCAGCTCGTTCAACAATAGAAGAGAGCGGAATCTTATTATTAAACTCACAATAACCTGAGCTCACTGTGACTTTATTTTCCATGGGGAAATCAAAGTCTTCAATTTTTTTCCGAAACCGATTCAGCACAGAGTATGTCTGCTCTAAAGTGATATCATGTAATAAAATGGCAAACTCCTCACCGCCATAACGAAATAACAAATCGACATCACGAAAAGTTTTTTTCATCAGGTTTGAAAATAATAATAAAACTTCATCACCGTATACATGACCATACTTATCGTTTACATGTTTGAAAAAATCAATATCAAGTAATGCAAAACAATATTGTGATGGCTCATCATTAGATCGGTTTTCCTGACCAAAATTCGCATGAAGTTTTGCTAATCGTGAATCAAATGACTGACGATTATAGAGGCCAGTAAGAGAATCCGTATCTTTATTTCTTAATAAGTAGACTTGATGGTTATAAGCACTGAGTAAAGTGTATATATAATGTTCATCAATAATTTTTTTATTGATAGTGATTAATAAGCCTAGGGTTGAACGTTCACTTTCAACAGTAAAAACCTGAACATAATCATCGGTTGGTAAATACTTAAAACCATCAAACTGTATAGTTTCTGAATCAGACGCGAGTTGTATTACTTGAGATTTCTTTAAGCAGCTTTCACTTTTGTTGCGGCAAACAATTAATCTTGGAGAAAAAGATCGCGTATTCGCATCATAGATACTATAGCCTTGCTCATATAGATAAATCTCACCATTAGGATGAGACTTATCTATGACACTAAGTAATGCTTCACGAAGTTGTTCGATATTATCTTGTCGAATCAGATTCAGTAAATCCTTTACTGGACACTTGATAGAGTTGTTGTTTTCAAGCTCCATGATATATCTCTAGAGTTAGATTGCCTTTGTTTGTTCGATAGCATTACCAATATATGTCATTGGTGAAAGCGCGATAAGCTGATCTTTTGCTTCTTGTGGTATATCCAGTTGTTCAATGAAAGCTTGTACATCCGCTTTGGTAAGTTTATGTCCACGGCTTAATTCTTTAAGTTTTTCGTAGGGCTTTTCGATACCATAACGACGCATTACCGTTTGGATAGGCTCTGCTAATACTTCCCAGTTATTATCCAGCGTTGCATCAAGTGCTTCTGCATTAACCTGAAGCTTGCTAATACCGCGTAGTGTAGATTGATAAGCAATCATACAATGCGCAAAGCTTACACCTAAGTTACGTAGTACAGTTGAATCGGTTAAATCACGCTGCATTCTGGAAATTGGAAGCTTCGCCGATAAGTGTGAAAAAATGGCATTAGCGATACCAATATTACCTTCAGAGTTTTCAAAATCGATAGGGTTAACTTTATGCGGCATAGTAGATGAACCTACTTCACCTGCAATGGTTTTTTGCTTGAAGAAGCCCATGGAAATGTACGTCCATATATCACGATTGAAATCCATAAGAATGTTATTAAAACGTGAGAAAGCATCAAACAACTCAGCCATATAATCATGTGGTTCTATTTGTATCGTGTATGGATTTTGCTCTAAACCTAAACTCTCAATAAAGTTTTTACTAATTTCTGACCAGTCTAAATCCGGGTAAGCAGACAAGTGTGCGTTGTAGTTGCCCACTGCACCATTGAGTTTGCCCATTAATGGGACTGCTTTAATTTGTTCAATTTGACGTTGTAAACGGTACACAACATTTGCTAATTCTTTACCCACGGTTGTTGGTGAAGCCGGTTGGCCATGTGTATGCGCAAGCATAGGTTGCTCGGCTAACTCTAATGCAAGTGATGTTAAAGCAGATGTAAGTTGGTCAAGAAGCTGAAGCATTACAGTGTCACGCGCTTCACGCAGCATTAGAGCATGAGATAAGTTATTTATATCTTCAGAAGTACATGCAAAGTGAATAAACTCATTAACCGCTTCAAGTTCTTTGTTGCCTGCAATTTTTTCTTTTAGTAAATATTCAACTGCTTTTACATCATGGTTCGTGGTGCTTTCAATTTCCTTAACGCGTAAGGCATCTTGCTCTGAAAAATTATCAACAATATCGTTAAGTCGTTTTTGTGTTGCAGAGGAAAATTCAGGAACTTCCGTTATCTCTTTTTGGCTGGCTAAATGTTGTAACCACCGTACTTCAACTAACACGCGGTGACGAATCAGGCCAAATTCGCTGAAAATAGGGCGTAGTGCAGCTGTTTTGCTACCATATCGACCATCTACAGGTGAAATTGCGGTTAACTGACTAAGATCCATTATATTTCCTTTCAATTTACTAAGTTGTTATGTCAAAAAAAGCACCTCATTCTACCCGTAATTGTCATTAAATGATATTAGGGTCGGTTAGTAAAAACAGGATTCCTTAATAAAATCATAGAGATATATCGATAAATTCAATTATTGATGTTATTTACAATATTAGCTACTCTCATCAAGTAAGGAAAAAATAATAACAATTTGGAGAAAATTTATGATTGTGAGCAATCTCGAAGTCGTACCAGGTAAACGAACCGTCAAACATTTTGGCCTGGTGCAAGGAAGCTCGGTGCGAGCGAAACATGTTGGCCGGGATATTATGGCTGGGCTGAAGAATATCTTTGGTGGTGAACTAAAAGGCTATACCGAATTATTACAAGAATCGCGAGAAGAAGCCTTAAGCCGTATGTTAGAACAGGCTAAAGCAACAGGTGCAAATGCCGTACTTAATGTCCGTTTCTCGACCTCGAGTATTGCAGCCGGTGCCGCTGAGTTATTTGCATATGGAACTGCGGTTACTCTGGAGTAGTCAGTCAATTAGAATGGAAAGATAATATGTATGATTTAATTATATTTTTGGTTTTGCTGGCGATGGGCTATGGCTTTGGGCGTTATGCTGAAACTAAACATTACAAATCGATTATTAAACGCGAGAAAGAACTTAATTCAATACCTGCTGTAGCAACAAAAATATTAGTACCCGCAAGAAATGACTTACGTAGCCAATTAGTAACAGGTAGCGTGGTAATTTCGATTGATTATTTTAAGCGGTTTATAGCAGGGTTGCGTAATATCTTTGGTGGTCGAGTAACATCTTATGAAACCTTGCTGGATCGCGCACGTCGTGAAGCAATTTTAAGAATGAAAGAAGAAGCAAAGAAACTTAATGCGGAGTTAGTCTTTAATATTAAGCTCGAGACTGCAAGTATTCATAAAGGTCGTGGTAACTCAATTGGTTCTGTTGAAGTGCTTGCCTATGGCACGGCACTTTATCCTCATTAAAATATTATGGAATATAGCAACCCTGAATTACCTGAAGGCATTAATACTTCAAAAGAAAATCCATTAAAAGAGTTTTTTATTTTAACGGTTGGTCTTCTGGCTGTAGTTTTTGTTGTTATTTCAGCTTTAATACTCATTGTTGATAATTTTGCAGATAAAATTCCTTTTGAAATGGAGAAAAAGTTACCGATCTCCAGTTTCATTGAAAATCTGGAAACAGAAAAATTACCGCCTTATCTTGAGAAAGTAACTCAAAAGGTTTTACGTACTTTTGAGCTTCCTGAAAATATGCAGATTACTTTTCATTATGTCAATGATGACACTGTTAATGCCTTCGCAACTTTAGGAGGGCATATTGTTTTATACCGTGGTTTATTAGAAAAACTAAAAAATGAAGATGAACTGGCGATGGTGATAGCGCATGAAATTGCACATGTTAAATATCGGCATCCAATATTAAGTGTAAGTCATGGCATTGTAGTCGGTATCATTTTAACAGCAGTAAGCAGTTCATCTGGGAATTCAGTTGTCAATGATATTATGGGGCAAACGGGAATGGCTTCTATAATGAAATTTTCTCGAGTCTATGAATATCAATCGGATAAAGAAGCGATCAAGAGTTTAATAAAATTGTATGGTCATGCAGATGGTGCTTTAGGGTTATTTAAAGTCTTTGAATCAGAGTTTGGCAAAGAGAGTTCTTTTGAGTTTTTAGCAACCCACCCACTAACTGGAAATCGTATTTCCCAAACGACAAAAATGATCAGTAAAAGTAATCTTTCGTCTAATAATTCAATGATAAAATATCCTGATGAGTTTAAAATATGGTTGAAACAGCAGAAAGAAAAAATAGAGAAATCTAAATGACTGTAAACACCCTCAGTAGTCATTTACAATAAATGACAATATAATATAAAATAAAATTGATATTAGATTAAAAAGTATTAGGCAGAATCTGCCTAATAAAGGAAAAGATAGATTCTGTTTAAATAACTGTTATGAGAACTTATGATTAATCCAGATCATGTTATAAATGAACTTTTAAGCTTTAAGGACTTCATTGTCTCTATCACTAGAAATGAGGCAAAATTAAAACGTCACTCATATATGGCTACAGGAGTTATTCAGACTTACTACGAGTACATAGCTTGTATTTTGGATAAAAAAATTGAAATGGACAGGAGCAACTATTCAAAAAGGCTTAGCAACCTAAAAACTAAGGGAATGCTTTCTGAGCAACAGTTTGAGATTCTAGATAGAACCAGACTGTTTAGAAATAAACTTCAACATAACCTTGTCTACAAACCTAACCTGAGTGAAGTCGTTGACTTTTATGAAAAATGCCTACCAAATAGTAATACTGGAGATTTATCGACTCCAGAAATGCTCGAACGAGGCTATGTGCAAGGCATTGTTAACGGGTATTGTTTTATCGAAGGAAGTCTAATGGAGACTATTGGAAAATGTCTTGAGGAAATCGATGAAAATATCTCATAACAAGGCACTCCACTTGACCGCCAAAAGCGCCGTTTCGCTGCGCTACATTCTGCTTTCGGCGTCAAGTGAGCTATGTTGTTATAGCAAATAGAGGTTACAAAATTGTCAGATCGAAATTGGGTTGTAGAATTGTTCGCATCAGTTGATGAGAAAAACATTGAAAAGTTTTCATCTTTTCTATCTGAAGACTGTTCTTTTCGCTTTGGAAATTTGCCTGCGGTACATGGGGTAGATGGTATCAGTGAGTTTGTAGGTGGTTTCTTTGATTCAATTGAATCACTAAAACATGATATTTCTGACATTTGGATAGTGCCAGGTGGTGCTGTTTGCCATGGTCTGGTCTCTTACATACGACATGATAAGTCGGTTTTATCCATTCCATTCTCAAATATCTTCAAATGTAATAACGATAAAGTTTACGAGTATCTTATTTTTGCAGATACATCACAGTTATATGCGCAATAACGCTATAACAAGCGCATCAACGTTGACTGGTTTTACACGCCGCGCTACTTCGTTCTGCTCTGTGTAAAACGCCAGGTTATGCGTGACGTTAGATGAAAATAGACAATGAGGAAGTTTGATGAGTAACCCCCAATTAATGCAAGTAGGAAGGCAGTCCGATAAGGCCGTTCTTGCTTGCTTCAAAAAGATCGCTCAGGAATTTCAGCAACCAGCTGTTCACATATCTATTATTGGTTATCCTGCTCTTGGACAGGTTGATTTGATTGGCGAATATACGGAAGACTTAAAAGAGATAGTAAAGGCTAATTCCGCACTTATCGATACGGTAAGTGTAAATATCGAAGGTATGACAGTTGCTTACCATCGAGGAGGGATACCTGCTTGGAATGGCCAACAAAAACAGAAATCGCCGTATTTTGATCAATAAAAGGGGTCGGTGACAATTGATAATCATTTGCATTTATCATTGATATGTCCCGTCCGCGTATCCGCAGAGACTTGCTGTTGCAAAAACATCCTTTTTTTAAATATAACCTCCTTTATTCACTAAAATATTAATGACTTTAGGGAGTAAGCGGTTTAACTAATAGATTGAAGCGGCGCTTGAGTGTTCAATTGGGTATTGGAAACGAGGAAGGTTAATGATAAAGGAAGATACTGCTTTATATTGTGATTATGATGTGATTATGCATGTGATGCAATATTGAATTATGGTGGATTTATTTAGATGCAAATGATTATCAATTGTCACCGACCCCTTTTATTTCGGACCCCTTTTATTTCAATTACACTGAAAAATTAGAACTTTTAGCTACAGACTATAATGAGTTCAAAAATTACACATTAGCTATGGATAAGCATAGTTACGAGCGGAACATAGATGGCATTCTAGTTGAATTAGACGAAATGCTTCAAAAAATTTGGTACAACAGGCATATGAACTTGCGCTATAGAATTGAGGCTGAGGGTGAGTATGTTGACCCGGAAATATGGAAAGGAGCTTTAGCATCAGCCAAGAAAGTTGAAGAGAAATTTGGCGTAGATAATCTTTCATTTGATAATTTTGAATGGGGTATGTTAAATGGCAAGGTATCAGCGCTTCGCTGGGTGCTTGGTGATGAATGGGATATGCTCGATACTTAGTGCTAACAAAGTGTTGCAGTTGACGCCCAAAGCTCCTGAACACGGCGTTAGATCTAAATAGGTATATCAATGCCAATTACGTTTACAATAAATCATAATGACAATTACTTTGTTTCTTCATTAAAAGGTACCGTGACAGACGATGAACTCTTAAATAGCTTTAAATTGTTTTATGAAAGTGAGCTATGGATCCCAGGGATGAATGAGTTAACAGATATCAGTGAAGGCGATGTATCTCAAATAACCTCTGATGGCATGAGAAAATTGGCAATTTTCACGGAACAAACATTTAGAAAAAACGAGGTTGAATTCTCAAAAACTGCTGTTTATGCCCCTAAAGATCTACCCTTTGGTTTATCAAGAATGTATGAAGTTATGATTGACGAGTCTCCAGAGAATTTTTATGTATATCAGAGATATTGATAAGGCAAAAAGGTGGCTTACAGATAAATAGTGATGTTCTAACCAATAGCTCAAGTGGATTCAAAAATACTCCGCATTGCTACGAATTTTTGAACAACTTAGCACGGCGTTATTATATATAAACATACACCCAGCATTCAACAATAAAATAAAAAAGAATTATTATGAAAAAATTATCAATTACATTTAAAAATATTGCCTTAGTTAAAGAGATAGAATCTCCTGAAAACCCAGGTGGATTAGAAAAAAGAGTTGCTTTAACCCCGGAAGATGTTGGGCAATTAACCGCTGCTGGGGTTAAAGTGTTTGTTGAATATGGTGCTGGTCTAGGTGTAGATTTTGAAGATGAAGAATATCTTAAAAATGGTGCTGTGATGCAAAAAGCAGATGAGATATACAAAGATAAAGATATGATTATTAAATTCAAAGGTCCATCTTTGGAGTCTATATCTAAGATGAAAAAAGGTTGCACTCTATTTTGTATGGCGCATTTTCACTCATTCCCCGATAGGGCAAAAATGCTTGAGAATAATCAAATAAATGTTATCGCTATGGAAGAGATTCTTGAATCTCCAAAAGTGCAAACCGATGAGCAGATATTAGCACGGGCTGCGATGACTGAAGCATTAAAAAGTTTTATTGATAATGAAACAATTGGAAATCTAAAAATATTTGTTATAGGCCGAAATGAAAGGTTAGCGGGAGCTATAAGACGGGCGGGAAATCGTAATCCTCATTCACTAAATATTTTACATGAAGATGTAACGTTTGAAGAGTTAAAAGAAACAGGCAGTGAAACTCTGTATTTTTATGATAGTGAACATTTTAACGATTCAAATGGATTGTTTGAAAAATTAAAAGAGACTAATTCTAATATTTTTGACCTTCATGAATTTGAATTAAAAAGTGGGGGTGTGGCAATTGCAGATTATAGAAAAACACATACACCTTCTGAATTTGGCTTGCGAAGAATTCAGTGTCTTCATGAGACAGGACAAGCAGGTGCAAGGTATGGGATTAAACTACTTAAAGAAAATAAACCTCAATTAGATATCCGTGAAGCAAAAGTTGTTGTATTGGGTTATGGTAATGTAGCAAGTGGTGCAATGCATGAAATATATAATCAAGGCTTCAAAAATATCAATATTTTAGGTCGTACCCAAACAGCAAAAGATAACATTGATTTCTGGTTAAAAAATGTTGATTTGGTTGTGAATGGTGCAGAACTACCAGCAAAACTAAGAGGTATCACTTATCTTATAAGTAATGACCATCTTAAAAGAGTAATTCCCAATGGCTCGGTTGTAATTGACCTTGTAGGCGGAAGTGAGAGCAATAGAAGTGCTGTTGAATCCGTGCTAAGTTGCACATTTTTAACTGATCCTCATTTTATTAAAGAGGAAGTTACTGTTTCAGCATTGTGGGGTTGGCCAATGTTGGGAATGATGAGAGAGAGTGCTATAAAATATTCAAGTCAAATTACAGATGTTCTAATTAGAAGAGAAAAATTAATCGAAGGGATAGATACTTTAACCGCTGGAGTAAAAAGAGCATTGGTTTGTGGGCCATTTGAATAGGCAATATATGTTATTAAACAATTAGACGGTAATGATGAAGTATTATAATCATACGTGTTGCTAAGAGAAATAAAATGTCTCCTTATTTTCCTTCTCGTACTTCGTTTTCATCTGAAAGAGAAGCAATTGATCAAGCTGTATCTTCCACAACAAGTTTTTTGAAACTCGCAATTAATAAAGGTCATGATCCAGAAGATGAATGGTTAATAGAAAATGAAAACTTTTAAGTCTAAAGTCTTAACAAGAGGTCAAGAACGGCCGTAAAAACTACGGGCTGGGATGCTGCGCTGTCGAAAATAGACATAAAAAAACCGGTATTAGCTACCGGTTTTTTTATGATCTAATGGTTTGTTACTTACGATGCCAATTGGCGTAATACGTAATGTAAGATACCACCATTACGCATATAAATAATTTCCTGCGGTGTATCAATACGTACTTTAGCGGTAAAGGTTATATCGCCTTTATCTCCAGACGCGACAACGTTTACTTCTTTCGCTTCACCGTTGTTAAGTCCAGTAATAGAAAATACTTCATGTCCGGTTAAACCTAAGCTTGCCGCTGTGTCGCCATCATTAAATTGTAATGGAACAATGCCCATACATACCAGGTTAGTACGATGGATTCGTTCATAGCTTTCAGCTATTACGGCTTTGACACCTAATAGACGAGGGCCTTTCGCAGCCCAGTCACGTGAAGAACCTGAACCGTATTCTTTACCTGCGAGAATAATGCTTGGAACACCTTCTTTTTGATATTCCATTGCTGTTTCATAAATAGAAGTTTGAGTACCTTCTGGAAGTTTTAAAGTGATACCACCTTCGGTGCCTGGCGCAAGCAAGTTACGTAAACGAATATTTGCGAACGTACCACGCATCATTACTTCATGGTTACCACGACGTGAACCGTAAGAGTTAAAGTCTGATTTCTTAACATCGTGATCCATCAGGTATTTGCCTGCCGGACTGTCTTCTTTGATCGCGCCTGCTGGTGAAATATGATCGGTTGTTACTGAATCACCTAGTACCGCTAATACACGCGCATCTTTAATATCTTCTACGGTTCCAGCTTCTTTACTCATATCAGTAAAGTAGGGTGGGTTTTGTATATAGGTTGAATCATTATCCCAGTCAAAAAGTTGACCTTCCGGAGATTTAAGATTTACCCAACGTTCATTACCTGCGAAGACATCTTTATAAGATGATGTAAATTGTTCACGGGTTACGTTTGCATTAACAACATCCTGAATTTCATGTTGTGATGGCCAGATATCTTTCAGGTAAACATCGTTACCTTCTTTATCTTTACCTAATGAATCATTTTGTAAATCGATATCCATAGTGCCTGCAATAGCATACGCCACAACTAAAGGTGGTGAAGCGAGATAGTTCATACGAACTTCTGCATGGATACGACCTTCAAAGTTACGGTTGCCTGAAACAACAGATGTAACCGTTAAGTCCTCATCACTGATTGCTTTACTTACATCAACAGGAAGTGGTCCTGAGTTACCGATACAAGTAGTACAACCGTAACCAACAACATTAAAACCAAGAGCGTTAAGGTCATCCATTAAATTGGCATGTTCTAAATAATCAGATACAACACGTGAACCCGGCCCAAGAGAAGTTTTAACCCAGGGTTTAACATTTAAGCCTTTTTCACGTGCTTTACGGGCAACTAAACCTGCGCCCAACATTACCGATGGGTTAGATGTATTAGTACAAGATGTGATTGCAGCAATAACAACAGCACCGTCTTTAATTTCAACATCCTGACCATTGATTTTAGTTGCAGCAATACCTGAACTTGTAGACTTTCGTTCTTCTTTTAATGCTTTAAGAGCATCTTTAAACATTGGTTGAGAATTCTTAAGAGGTATACGATCTTGAGGACGTTTTGGTCCCGAGATATTAGGTGTTACCGTTGAGATATCAAGTTCTACTGTTGAGCTGAATTTTGCTTTTGGCGTGTCTTTAGTTCTAAAGAAACCTTGTGCTTTTGCATAAGCTTCAACAACAGCAATTTCTTCTTCATCACGACCAGATAAACGTAAGTAATTAATAGTTTCTTTATCAATCGGGAAGATGCCACACGTTGCACCATACTCCGGTGCCATGTTTGCGAGAGTTGCTCGATCAGCAAGAGGTAAACTATCTAAACCTTCACCAAAGAATTCAACAAACTTTCCTACCACTCCGTGTTTACGTAACATCTCAACAACAAGGAGTACCAAATCTGTTGCAGTCGTGCCTTCTGGGAGTTTACCTTTTAATTCAAAGCCAACTACTTGAGGAATTAACATTGAAATAGGTTGGCCTAACATGGCAGCTTCAGCTTCAATTCCGCCAACACCCCAACCAAGTACACCTAAACCATTAATCATGGTTGTGTGTGAATCGGTTCCAACTAACGTGTCTGGATAAACTTGTAAGACGCCATCATTTGTTTGAGTAAATACAGTACGAGCAAGGTATTCAAGATTAACTTGATGAACGATGCCTGTTTCAGGTGGTACAACTTTGAAATTAGAAAAGGCTTTTTGCCCCCATTTCAAAAACGCATAACGTTCCTGGTTACGTTGATATTCGAGTGTTTCATTTTCTTCAAAAGCAGATGCGTTACCAAACTTATCCACTTGAACGGAGTGATCAATAACGAGTTCAGCAGGCTGTAAAGGATTGATTTTATCAGGGTCACCACCAAGATTTTTCATAGCATCACGCATGGCGGCTAAATCAACGACTGCGGGTACGCCAGTAAAGTCTTGCATTAATACACGAGCAGGGCGGAAAGCAATTTCTTGAGTCGGAACAGCTTGAGGATCCCAATTTGCCAGTGCCTGAATATCATCTTTAGTAACAGTTAAGTCATCTTCAAAACGTAATAAGTTTTCCAATAAGATCTTCATAGAAAAAGGGAGGTTCTCGCTGCCTTTCATTGCATCAAGACGGTAAAACTCATAGTCCTTTCCATTTACGTTAAGGACATCGCGAGAATCGAAACTGTTACTCATAGTGTTTCCTCGTTATATTATTTCTTTTATAACTTATTGATATTAAACGAATTAATTTATTTAGCGAACTCAAAGAGCGGTTATTATAGCCTGAAATTGGCATTTATGCGCGGCTCATTCAAGCCTACATTTTATTGCGGTCTAGAATTGAATTAAGACTCTGCTTGTGAAAGTAACTTTTTGGCTTCTTGTAAATAGCGATTTCTTTGAAATAAAACGTGCCAGCGACGACCACCGAGTTGTTGCCATAAAACAGCACTACGGATTCCGGAAAGAAGAACCGTCCTGATCTTATTTGAAATTATTGTCGCTGTAAGGAAATGTTGTTCACCATTGACCATGATCCGTGGACCAAGCTCACTGATTGTACGGCTGTATAAATCAGCGATATTTGCTATTACATTTTCATGTGTCGTTGAAAAATGTTCAGACTGTCGTGTTGCTAACTCAACACCGCTTGAAAGTGTATCCAGCATTTCAGCACTCTTCATTAGGCGCCTTTCAAGAAATAACATGCTGACGACATAACGTGCGATATCAATATTGCGATTGTCGCTGTCTTTGCCTAATTGATTAAGAACGGTTTGAAAACCGGTAGAAAGATTTGAGAGGTTACCAAAGACCTCAATAGTCTCATTAGGGTCAGTTTCAAAAATACTTTTTACACTTATCTCTAAGTCTTCTGCAGAAATGTTACCTTCGTTGGCTAATATATTAACCAATGCGGCTGCTCTAAATACGCCTGCAAGAGCAAGAGTACGTGATTCAAAATTATTCATATATTTCAATTTATACTTTAATTAAAGACTTTCGTTGCACTTAATGAAGTGCTACACGTTTCGTTAGTATTAACCTAACGTGTGTTACACGTTCTGGCATCGATGAAGTAAGACGACTGAAGCAATATCATATATGATACAGGAATAAACCTGAGATTGCTTCGCTTAGGTACTTATTGCAATTAGGAAGAATTAGATAAGCGGAGTGTTAGAGGTTATAGTTCCACCACCTAAGCATTCTTCGCCATCATAAAAAACGATAGCTTGTCCAGGTGTAATAGCCCATTGGGGATGCTCAAAAGTAATGTGCCAGGACTTATCTTTTTCTTGATACTCAACTAAACATTTTGCGTCTTGTTGGCGATAACGCGTTTTAGCTGCACAGTGAAATGATATCGCAGGCGCATCACCCTGAACCCATGACATGTCATTTGCAGAACATTCTTTATGATGTAGAAGAGGGTGATCATTACCTTGCACAACAATGAGAATATTATTGTCTAAATCCTTATCTGCAACATACCATGGAGTATCATTAAAATCTCTTAAGCCGCCAATACCTAAACCCTGACGTTGCCCGAGCGTGTAATACATTAAACCATCATGTTTACCAACAACCTGACCATCGGGTGTTTGCATTTCACCGGGTTGTGCCGGTAAATATTTTTGTAAAAAACTTTTAAAGTCTCGTTCACCAATAAAACAAATACCGGTACTGTCTTTTTTGTTAAATGTAATCAGGTTATTTTCTTCAGCGAGCCGTCTAACTTCCGGCTTTTCGAGTTCGCCTATTGGGAAAAGACTTTTAGATAATTGTTTCTGACCTAAGGTATAAAGAAAGTACGTTTGGTCTTTATTGTTATCTACACCTTTGATTAGTTTATAAACACCACCTTCAAAACGTATGCGTGCATAATGACCTGTGGCAATTTTTTCTGCGCCTTGTGAAATGGCATAATCTAGAAAAGCTTTAAACTTTATTTCTTTATTACAAAGAATATCGGGGTTCGGGGTTCTGCCTGCGGCATATTCCTGTAAAAAATATTCAAACACACGATCCCAGTATTGATCAGAAAAATTAACACCTTGTAATTCGATATTTAATGTATCGCAAACTTTTTGTGCATCACTTAAGTCTTCTTCTGCAGCACAGTAACCGTCTTCATCATCACCTTCCCAGTTTTTCATAAAGAGGCCATGTACAGAATACCCCTGTTGTTTTAACAGCAAGGCGGCAACAGATGAGTCAACACCACCGGACATGCCAACGTATATATTTGAGGATGATTTTAAAGTCATATTATCGAATAAAATTTATGTTAATAAGCCAGATTATTTTAGTTTACTTAACCAGCTATTTATTTCTTTTAGTAAAGTATCACCTTTATCGGTAAAGTAATGATCCGCATCCTTCACCATATGCTGATCTGACAGATTATTACCCGTCAATTTAATCAGTTTTAATCTTGCCGGCGCTGCTTTTTTTACGGCTTTATAATCAAGACTACCGTAGATGTCGAAGACAGGCATTTTAATTTTGTCTAATGGAATAGGTTTAGCCATATATTGTTTATAGTCGGTTGCCCCCATGCCAATTCCAATGTAAGCCTTTATTCCTTTGCCACCGGTTTTTTCAAACCACGCGGTACTCATGTGTACACTACAGCTATGAGCAACAAGTATGATGTTTTTAATATTTTTAGAATGTAAAAATTTAACCGCTGATTCGATGCGTGAAAATGATTCTGGAAAGATAGGAACATAGTCGTAGTATTTAGCTTCTTTACTGAGTACTGGCATTTGAAGGGATAAGGTATTCCAACCCGTTTCAGGTAAGCCAATTCTTAGTGGCTGTGCGACATCTTTCCAGTCAGGGTGATAACCACGACCGTGTAATATAATGACTGCACCTTTTGGATTATCAATTTCGGTTTCCATATAGATAGAAAGAAATTTACGTTTTCCATCTGAAAGGTATACCGGCTCACCGTCCAGTATAGAATCAACAATTTCGTCTGCCAGTCTTTTTTGACGCGCCAAGTCTGATGCGTTTGCAGAAAAAATTAAAAATGATAAGAAAAATGTTAATACGAGTTTGATATTCATTTCCTAAACCTATGTTTAAAATAATTAAATAAACCGATATTTTATAGAACGGTTAAGAATGGCAATTGTTTAGAGTACGTCTTGAATTAATGTTAAAGGGGATTTGTTCCCGTTAATGTAATCCTCAATTGATTTTATGACTAAGGGGCTTCGTAATCGCTTATGTTCACGAATTTCTTTTTCTGTTAACCAAATTGCGCGTTCAATACCTGTGTCTAATTCTCTTTCTGTATGTTCTTTAATAATATCACCCACAAAACACATACGTAAATAAGTTTCACCGTTATCGTGTATCCATCGGTATATACCGCTGATATAAGAGGGGGAAAATTCCCATCGCGTTTCTTCTAATGTTTCTCTGATAACTGCATCGACTAATGATTCATTGTTCTCTAAATGCCCGGCAGGTTGGTTAATAACACTTTTGGCTGTGGTGTTATCTTTATCAAGAACGTTTTCTTCTACCAGGAGAAACTTTCCCTCGCGTTGAATGATTGCTGCGACGGTGACGTGAGGTGCCCAATAATTTAATTGCATTTGCTTGTTGTGTGAGTTGTTGTGGAGTGGGGATTTTACGCCATTCTCCGGGTGATAAGCCATCTGTATTGAAATCCCCAATAGTGAATTCTCCAATGGAATAACGAACTAAGCGGAGAGTAGGGAAACCAACCGCAGCGGTCATACGACGTACCTGGCGATTTCTACCTTCGGTAATGGTTAATTCACACCATGAAGTAGGAATTTCTGCGCGGTAACGAACAGGAGGAACACGAGGCCATAGAGCGGGTTCTTCAATTTTTTTTGCTTTCGCCGGTAGTGTTAAACCGTCTTTTAAAGTGACGCCTTGCTCTAATTGATTAAGAGCATCATCTGTTATCTCACCGTCAACCTGAACCCAGTAGGTTTTAGGTTGTTTATGTTTTGGATGGCTTAAACAATGCTGGATTTTACCTTCGTCTGTGAGAATCAATAAACCTTCGCTATCATGGTCTAATCGACCAGCAGGATAAAAGTCTTTTTCGCTGATGAATTCTGAAAGTGAAGTGTGTTTCTCGTGTTCACTAAACTGGCTAATAACACCGTAGGGTTTGTTGAATAATATTAACGACATCTGCTGATTTTACGCTAATTAACCTGAGCTGCGTATAAGAAATGCACATAACTCTGGAATGCCCAGGATTGTTAATAACAGGGATATTTTAAAAAGAGAGCAATGTAGCCTGAATGCAGCGAAGCGAAATCCGTGAGAGAGAGTTTAAACTTGTTTCCCCCGGCTTACATTACATTTCATCCAGGATACCTATTAGCATACTTTTTTTTATACAAAGCTGAGGTTAATTATTAATATAATTTCACCGTCAAGATGCAACGTTTTTAAAGGTTTAATTGAATCACTCAAATGCTTAATTGTTTTGTAGGTAGTGCAGGTAATTTAAGATTTTACGTTTTTATTAAAAAATAAAACCACGTCCTTACGGCGTGGAGCGGGTTCACGGCTCTTGCCTGTAAATAAGAAATTATGTTATTTATACAGGTTTAATTTGTAGGATGGATCAAGTCACAACGTGACGGATCCATCATCTTTAGCCTTTTCACGTTGTTCCTTGAACTCAGCTACAGAGGATGAGCGGTTTTATACACCCTTATAGGG
>JAGLTQ010000194.1 GCA_023135195.1 Gammaproteobacteria bacterium
TAGGGTGAGATCAAAACCACGTTCTTAGAACGTGGATTTTTATTCCATTATTTCCTGTTTTAGCAATTTTAGTAATTTTTTTGCTCTAATTCACAATGTAACAAAACTAATTCTTATTGGTTTTTACTTTTAGCCTATATTGTGGCTAACTATTGGGGCTGGTAGTTTTTTTTAATATTTGATTTTGTCATATGGGGAAATTGCTGTTATGAGTATGGACAGTGTAATAAAAACATTATTAGACGCACTTGAGCAAACCCCTGATGATTTGGGAATGCGTCTACATATTGCGGAGTTAATGTCAGCGCAGGCTGATTTTGAACATGCCGCTTCACATTACGATGTGGTACTACAAAAAGAGCCGGCTAATTTATCTGCTTTAAAAGGTGCAGCCGAAGCAGCGAGTCAACTGGGTGATGAAACAAAAGCATTGGGTTATCAACAATTATTGGCCGCATTGGGAGCGGTTACCACTTCTTCAGACTCTGAAACAAACATTACATCATTCCCTGATTCAAAGGAATCTCATGAAAGTTCAATCGTCTCATCGGATGATGAACAGCTGGAACAACAACCAACAAAATTAAAAGCGGTTGAAGATTCAGATAATGTCACTGTTGGACCCTGGGAAGATTTTGAAGTTCCTATAACACTTGATGATGTGGGAGGGATGGAAGATGTTAAAAAACGTTTGAACATGGCGTTTCTCGCACCTTTAAAAAACCCCGAAATTATGAAAATGTATGGCAAAAGCCTCAAGGGTGGCTTGTTGTTATATGGGCCACCGGGTTGTGGCAAAACGTTCATTGCTCGTGCATTGGCTGGAGAGTTAGGTGCAACATTCATGTCAGTAGGTTTATCAGATGTACTTGATATGTGGTTAGGCGAAAGTGAAAAGAAACTGCATGAGATTTTTGAAACTGCGCGTCGTAAAGCACCGACAGTTTTATTTTTTGATGAAATTGATGCCTTAGGGCAAAAACGCAGTCAAATGAAAAACTCGGGAGGTCGAACAGTTGTTAATCAATTGTTATCTGAAATGGATAGCGTGGGTAGCGATAATAAAAATGTTTTTATTCTCGGTGCAACCAATCACCCATGGGATGTAGATACTGCTTTACGGCGACCAGGTCGTTTTGATCGTGTTGCGCTGGTTTTACCACCTGATGTTGCAGCGCGCTTAAAAATTCTTGAATATAACATGCGAGATCGTCCGGTAGAAAATTTAAACCTGCAACAAATTGCGGATAAAACGGATCAGTTTTCCGGCGCAGATTTAGCGCACTTATGTGAGACTGCAGTAGAGTACGCCATGCATGATTCAATTGAAACTGGAGAAGTTCGGCCGGTTACAATGGATGATTTTAAAATAGCTGTTACAGAAATCAGACCAAGCACACGTCCGTGGTTTGAGACGGCAAGAAATTATGCCATGTTTTCAAATGAAGGCGGAGTATATGATGATTTGTTAGAGTATTTGCAGATCCATAAAATATGAATAATGAGCAAGATGATATAAGAATAACGCGTGGTACGACTGATCGTGCTGATGCGTTGATAGATCTTGGTCGTTATGAACAAGCCATCCCCTTATTGTCTAAATCTTTGGCAGAATCACCGGATGATGATTATTTACATTGTCGACTGGCAGATGCTTATTTTCATTTGACTGATTATGCAAAGTCACAAGACTTTGCTCAACGAGCTCTACATCTAAACCCAAATAGTGATCATGCACACTTTCGTTTGGCATGGGTATATTTAAAAAATAACCACTTTGATGCAGCCTTGCAGCATGCACAGGCTGCTATTTCGATTGACCCTGATGATGCCACAAATCTCTATACCCTCGCATGGGCTGAATATCATTCAGGGCGTTTTAAACAGGCCTTGGCAGCAGCAGAAAGAGCACTTGAATTAAATCCTGATAATGCTGATCTTCATGAACTTATCGCTGATCTCATGTTTAATATGGATAATAAAAAACAGGCAGAGAAGCATTATCGTGAAGCATTAAGGCATGATCCGGGAAGTGCCAGTATTCATTGTTGTCTCGGGGAGTGTCTGGCTGCACAACACAAAGTACACGAAGCATCTGAACATGTACTTGCCGCAGTAAAAATTGAACCTGATAACGAACACTTCCGTAATACTTTATTTAACATTGTGCATCATGATTTAATGGATACGCCAATGCAATCAAGAGAGGTAGCTCTTGATAAACTTGATCCTGCGGTACAATTTTTTTATCAGGATCAATTAGGTCGACGTGGTTGGTTTGAAAAGTTGCGAGTGACTTCTGTGGTGACTCTTTGGTTAATGCTACTGATGCTTCTTATGTTATTTTTTACCTGGTTAACGGGAGACGACGTTCGAAAATTAACAATGTTTGTCTTTGTGGTAGCAGGTATTTATATCATGCTATTTTTAATACGCTTGGCCTTTAAGTTTATTGAAGTTCGTCATAAAAATAATCGCTGATAAACTATATTGCCAATAAATCATTTGTTCTTACTGTAAATAATTTCCTAAATAGTATAAGTTAATGCTTATCTAGCGTTTTATGATTAAAAATTTCAACAAGGAATGATAATGAAAAAATTAATATTGTTAACATGTTCAATAATGATGTCTTTTTCAGCTTATGCTGTGGATGTCCCCAGTTCTGCTGAAGCTAAGAAGGTACTGGATTACTATTATAACGGGCAGGGTCAAGGTGTTGTTTTAATTGAAAGTAAACTTTGTTCAGAGATTGATAAAGAGGGCGACAATAAAAATAACTGTGCTGATAATATTAATCCTGTATCAGTGCAAAAGGGTCAAAATTTAAATCTTTGGATGGCTTTTCTTGTGCCAAATAATGATCCTGTACAAAATATTATTATTCAGTTTGAGCACAATGGTATAGCTCGCATGGTGAAGGATGTAAAAGTTTCAGGCTCCGTTCGCTATCGTACCTGGCGTAAAGTTAGTTTTAGTAAAACGGGTAACTGGACTGTTAAAATTATCCATGACAAAGGAGATGATGTGCAGCTTTTAGATACATTAAGTATCACAGTATCTGAAGCGTCAACTGAATCGACCGAAGCTGCTGTACCCACAGCACAATAATTTAACACAAGATTTTTATACGAAGTCTTAGTGTCAAATTAAAGTGGAGTAGTTAATGAACTGTCCGAAATGTAAACAACCTGCAATCGGTTTTATTAAATGGGCGCGCGGTACAGAAGCGTTTAAAACAAAATGTGCTAGTTGTGGTGTAAGCCTTAAAGCAAATATCATTACGATAATTGGTTTTGTTATAACAGTTTTAATTACCGGGGTATTTGTTTTTTTTGTAAAAATCTACCTTGATCCTGAATTATCAAAAGGTTTTTTAAAGTTTTTATTCGCATTACCTATTGCGATTATATTAGGCTTTGTTGTTTTTAAGGTTGGAGGATATAAAGAATCAAAATAGATCGTTAAATGATTTATTTAATAATTAAAGGCAACATCTATATAATCTCGGCTTTGTATAAGAAATTTATACGAGTAAAGATTCTCAATCTTTAAAATGCCGTCATTCTCGCATGCCTTTCACCCTACGGGTACAAGAGCGGGAATCTAGCAGTTTAAATACTGGATTCCAGCTCACCCTAAATCTCAAAAATATACCTCAGCCAAGTTTTGACCAAGGTATTTTTCATAAACTTAAAAAAGTTAGTGGTGAGTGCTACTAATCTCGTGATCAGGAATATCTCCTAATTTAATTTCAGTAGCATGCTGCCCTTTAGGACCAGCAATAACTTCATACTCAACAAACTGACCTTTTTTGAGAGTTTTGTATCCATCCATGGTAATTACCGAGAAATGCGCGAAAATATCTTCGCCTCCTTCTGTGGGTGAAATAAACCCGTAGCCTTTACTGTTACTGAACCACTTTACTGTGCCTGTAGACATTGCTTTACTAGCCTCCGTGTCATTGAAAAACATCATTTGATCCCATACATTCCAATGGAGGATTGTGTGAACATCCACAAAAAATGTGAAATAGCAACTCACCAAATTGAAAATGCGATTATCATAGATAAATATAGACAATTTTTAACATTCTGCACAAATTATATTCATCATTTTAAAACCATGGTCACAAAAAAAGGTCTAATCAGTTAGAATTTAGCTTATGAGTAAAGAGTTACAACAAATTCCCGATGACGGGATGGACGATGGCATTGCGCTCCAGGAAGCAAAACCCAAACTTAAGAAACCTCCGATGTATAAGGTTTTAATTCTTAACGACGACTACACGCCTATGGATTTTGTCGTGCATATTCTTGAGGCGTTTTTTAATCTACCTAATGAAAAAGCACAGAATGTGATGTTAAATGTCCATACTAAAGGCAAAGGCGTCTGTGGCGTCTATACTCGAGATGTAGCAGAGACAAAAGTTGAATTAGTTAACGATTATTCAAGACAGAATGGGCATCCGTTGTTATGCACATTTGAAGTAGATTCTTAATATAAAGGGCTTTATAAGATGTTGGATAAAGAACTCGAGCAAACTTTAAACCAGGCTTTTCGTGAAGCGCGTGGCAATAACCACGAATTCATGACGGTTGAACATTTGCTATTAGCGTTACTCGATAACGATATTTCGCGTGAAATACTGTTGGCTTGTGGAGCTGATATACCGGGCTTAAAAACTGAGCTTGAAACCTTTTTACAGGAAACTGTTCCCTTATTACCACCAAATGATGAACGCGATACTCAGCCTACATTAGGTTTTCAACGAGTGTTACAACGTGCGGTATTTCATGTGCAGTCTTCGGGTAAACAAGAAGTTTCTGCTGCTAATGTATTGGTTGCCATCTTTAGTGAGCAAGAATCACAAGCTGTTTTCTTTCTCAAGAAACAGGATATTAGTCGTCTTGAAGTTGTGAATTACCTTTCTCATGGAATGAATCGTTTATCTTCAGATGAAGATATGGATGATGAGATTGAACTGGAAGATGATGGGCAGGGAACAGCACCACAAAACCCTTTAACGCAATATACAACAAACTTAAATGAGCTTGCTGAAGCCGGAAAGATTGATCCCCTCATTGGGCGTGCTGAAGAAGTAGAGCGTACTATTCAGGTTCTATGTCGTCGACGTAAAAACAATCCCTTATTTGTTGGTGAAGCGGGTGTGGGTAAAACGGCATTAGCGGAAGGTTTGGCTAAACGCATAGTTGAAAACGAAGTGCCTGACATTATTAAAGATGCCATTATTTATTCACTTGATCTTGGTGCCTTGTTAGCTGGTACAAAGTACCGAGGTGATTTTGAAAAACGCTTTAAGGCAGTCATGACGCAGTTGAAAAATGAGCCGGATGCTATTTTATTCATTGATGAAATTCATACTATTATTGGTGCCGGTGCAGCCTCTGGTGGTGCGATGGATGCGTCAAATTTAATTAAACCAGTCTTATCAAATGGTGATTTGAAATGTATTGGTTCAACAACGTATCAGGAATATCGTGGTATTTTTGAAAAGGATCGCGCATTGGCGCGGCGCTTCCAGAAAATTGATGTGCCTGAGCCGACTGTTGAAGAATGTGTGGAGATCTTGCAAGGCTTAAAAAGCCGCTTTGAACAACATCATGGTGTTAAGTATACCCAGCCCGCGTTACGTGGTGCAGCAGAATTGGCTGAACGTTACATTAATGATCGTCATTTGCCGGATAAAGCGATTGATGTGATTGATGAAGCAGGGGCTTATCAGCAGTTACAGCCGGCTTCTAAACGTAAGAAAACCATCGGTATTAAAGAGATTGAAGCGATTGTGGCAAAAATTGCCCGTATCCCTCCTAAAACCGTTTCTAACGATGATATGGATACTTTAAAGAATCTTGAGCGTAACCTTAAACTTGTTATTTTCGGTCAGGATCAAGCTATTGATAGCCTTTCAACAGCCATTAAGCTCTCTCGTGCAGGTTTAGGCAATGAAGATAAGCCTATTGGTTCATTCTTGTTTGCTGGACCTACTGGAGTAGGTAAAACAGAAGTCACTCGCCAGTTAGCCCGTATTATGGGCATTGAGTTGATTCGTTTTGATATGTCTGAATATATGGAGCGTCATACTGTTTCACGCTTAATTGGTGCGCCACCGGGGTATGTTGGTTTCGATCAAGGTGGCCTGCTCACAGAAGAAATCAATAAACACCCTCATGCGGTTTTATTACTCGATGAAATTGAAAAAGCACATCCAGAAGTCTTCAATTTGTTACTCCAGGTGATGGATCACGGTACGTTAACGGACAACAATGGTCGTAAAGCAGACTTTCGTAACATTACGATTATTATGACCACTAACGCCGGTGCTGAGCAGTTAAGCCGTTCTTCTATGGGCTTTTCTTCTCAAGATCATTCCTCTGATGGTATGGAATCCATCAAAAAAGCCTTCTCTCCAGAATTTAGAAATCGTTTGGATGGCATTATTCAGTTCAAACAACTTGGTCAGGATATGATCGCCCGAGTTGTTGATAAGTTTATTTTTGAATTTGAACATCAATTAGAAGAGAAGGGTGTGTCACTTTCTATTGATGATGAAGTGCGTACCTGGCTGGCAATTAAAGGTTATGACCCTGTCATGGGCGCGCGACCTCTGACACGAGTCATTCAGGAACACCTGAAAAAACCGCTTGCAGAAGATTTACTCTTCGGCAAACTCGCAAAAGGTGGTCATGTCACCGTGACAGTGAAAGATGATGAATTAATGTTTGATACGCAGAGCAAGAATTTGCCTGCTAAGTTGGATGCTTAAAAACAGAAAGTTTCACGAGAAATAATTTTTGTTCCTGCAAGGCAAAAATTATCGAAAAAAACGGAGTTTACGAACAGTAAATGAGTATTTTGAGATAGTTTTTAACGCCGCAGGAGCGAAAAGTATGAAACGTGATTAGCGTCCGCGGAAAACGATTCTGCCTTTGCTCAAGTCATAAGGCGTCAACTGAACCGTCACTTTATCGCCAGTCAAAATACGAATATAGTTTTTACGCATTTTTCCAGAAATGTGCGCAGTAACCACATGTCCATTTTCAAGCTCAACTTTAAACGTTGTATTAGGCATCGTATCAATTACGGTGCCTTCCATTTCTATATGTTCTTCTTTTGCCATCTAAATTTCAAAACCACAGTTAAAAATCAGGCGCAATAATGCCTGAATCAGGGCAAAACATCAAAGACTGATTGCTTTACCATGACAAAATAGGCTAAATAAACTGTTTTTAGATTTAAGCTGAGATTTTTGTCCACTCTATTGGCTGCCAAACAACGTGTGGGTGTGTTGCTTCTTCAGAAAAGACGAGATCCATGCCTAAAAACTGCGAAAGTTTCTCCAGGTTATTGATTTCGGCTAATTCTTCGCGTAACGCATCATAATGACGCAGGTTAATATAGAGTAGGTTTGCTCGATAGCCATGATTTAGTTCAAAGTCATGAGCCAGATTGTAAAGGAAGCTTAACATGGTGAACCTCCGTTCATCCCCTTGAGGATGGTTTCTAGGTTAACGTTACAATGCAGAATAATTGGGAATATTGCTGCATTAATTACTGTATCGGCTGTTTCTCTCCCCGTCTTAATAAATATAGCTAATATTTGTGACATTATTGTTAAAAATTGATAAAAAAATGTGATCTAGCACAAGATATGGTGTTTTAAGTGTAAATCTTAACTAAATGTAGTGTTTGGAAGGACTTTTGTAGGTTGGACTTTGCCTACATGGACGTAGGTAAG
>JAGLTQ010000195.1 GCA_023135195.1 Gammaproteobacteria bacterium
ATCCCCTTCCAGTTCTAACAGAAGATCTGCCCCATCTTTATTTAATAATCCAACTTGCAGTGGAATATGAAAAGGTTGTTTGTTTTTTTGTCCCGGTGTATCGGGGCAAGATTGTTTAATATCAAGCTTGAACGTTTTTTCTTTTTCATTAAACGTTGTTTTCACATCAAGTACGGGCGTACCTGCTTGCGAGTACCAATGTTGAAATAAAGATAAATCAATATCATTTGCATCTTCCATCGATGCCACAAAATCTTCCGTTGTTACTGCCTGGCCATCATGGCGTTCAAAGTATAAGTCCGTTCCTTTACGAAAACCTTCTCCGCCAACGAGGTTACGAATCATACGCACCACTTCAGCACCTTTGTTATATACCGTGACGGTGTAAAAGTTACTAATTTCAATATAGTGATCGGGACGAATAGGATGTGCCATTGGTCCCGCATCCTGTGCAAATTGATGGGTACGTAATACATTTACATCATCAATCCGTTTCACTGCACGTGAATTTAAGTCAGCAGAAAATTCCTGATCACGAAAAACCGTAAAACCTTCTTTTAAACTGAGTTGAAACCAGTCGCGACACGTAACACGATTACCTGACCAGTTATGAAAATACTCGTGAGCAATAATACTCTGGATATTATAATAATCAGCATCTGTTGCTGTATCCGGGCTGGCTAAAACACAAGAAGCATTAAATACATTTAAACCTTTGTTTTCCATTGCGCCCATATTGAAGTCATTTACCGCAACGATCATGTAAATGTCGAGGTCATACTCTCGACCGAAGGTATCTTCATCCCACTTCATCGCTTGTTTTAATGACATTAGTGCATGGCCACATTTGTGACTGTTTTCATGCTCAACAAAAACTTGCAAAGTAATCTCTCGCCCTGACATTGTGGTAAAGATATCCTCTTTACAAAAAAGATCACCGGCCACTAATGCAAACAAATAACTTGGTTTTAAACTTGGATCTTGCCACTTAGCCCAATGACGACCATCTTCATGCTCGCCCTTATCAATTAAATTACCGTTAGAGAGAAGAATTGGGTATTTTTCTTTATCTCCAATCATTGTCACTTCATAACGAGACATGACGTCAGGACGGTCGGGGAAATAGGTGATACGACGAAAACCCTGCGCTTCACATTGAGTGCAAAACATACCACTTGAAAGATATAAACCTTCTAAAGCTTTATTGCCTTGCGGATTAATACGCGTTTGAATTTCAAGTTCACAGCTATCAGGAATAGCGATAAGCGTGAGGTGTTCTTCATCACAAGAGTACTCTTTATCAGATAATGATTTTCCATCAATTTTGAGCGAAAGCAATTCAAGATTCTGTCCATCCAAAACTAATAATTTATCTAATTCATTATTTGCCTGGTTTAATGTCACGCTTAACGTTGAGGTCACAACGGTTTGGGTTTCGTGTAAATCAAAATGTAATGACACGTGATCAATCAGGTACACCGGAGGTTGATAATCTTTAAGAAAAATCGTGCTGGGTGCTGTATCTGTGTTTTTAATATCAACCATTAACATAAGCCTTTTAAAATAAAATGTAGGTCGGTATTCATGCCGACTTTTATATAAAACATATCCTAATCTGTAGGTCAGACTTTACCTGCATGGAGAAGGTGAAACCAGAGGTTGAGAAGCTGGCCTGGGCCACGCAGGTAAGGGGCGTTAGCAGGAGCGGTAGCTTCAGTCTGACATGTTGGGCTGAAGCCCAACCTACAATAAAATTGTACTCCGCCAATAATATCACGAAGCCTTTAAACCATAAATTCCATTTATTAGAAAACTATTTCCTCTACTTCCGTCATTCCGGCATGTTCTTAGCCGGAATCCATAAAACCGAATAACTAACCTCAACTTTATATAAGAAAATTATACGAATAAAGATTCTCAATCTTTAAAATACCGTCATTCCCGCATGCCTTTAGCGGGAATCTAGCCGTTTAAATACTGGATTCCGGCTAAGAACATGCCGGAATGACATTAAATTATAAATTTATATTTTTCGCGCCCGGTGAATTTTTAATTTACCGAAGCGCTGATTAATTTCATCTGTTATTTCATCCAGATCATCATATTTAGTTTCTTCAGAGAACAAGTCCCCTTGATGTGTTGTTTCGTTTGAAAAACCCGAGACACCAACACCAAGCAAACGAACAGCAACATGACCCGGGGGTAAAGCCTCATTAAATAAATATTTAACTACTTGCCAAATTTTTTCTGTTTGATGGGTACTTTCTGACAACGTTTTAGATCGAACAATCGTTGTAAAATCATGAAAACGAATTTTAATGTTTACCGTTTTACCCTTACGATCTTTCTCACGCAATCTTGCCGCCACCTGCTCGGTTAAATGAGACAAATAAGCGGTCAGCGTTTCTTTGTTACTGATATCTTCTAAAAATGTATTCTCATTAGAAATTGATTTCGCCC
>JAGLTQ010000196.1 GCA_023135195.1 Gammaproteobacteria bacterium
CCCTTGAAGGGGAGGGAACTGATTTGTATCTTAACTGATCGGCATTACGCATTAAGCGGGCTTTTCATTTCTAACTAAATACTAGTTTATAGTGCATCTCGAACGCGTTCTAATTTACTACGTACTTCTGCAGCCAGTTCTTTAACTTCTTCTTTATCAACAAGAGTTAATACCGCGGAAGGATCCATAAATGAAACAATAATAGAAGCGTCTTCTTCTTCTCGTACTAAAACATTGCAAGGTAATAACAAACCGATATCTGCTTCTGCAGTAATTGCTTTATCTGCTAACACAGGATTACACGCACCAAGAATGGTATAAGGACGTTTATCAAGATCCAGTTTTTTCTTCATAACTGCTTTAACATCAATTTCAGTTAAAACACCAAAACCTTCTTTTGATAATTCTTCTGTTACTTGTGCAATAGCATCGTCAAAGCTACCTGCAACTGTTGTGCTAAATCCGTACATATATTTCTCCTGAAATTCTAAATTTAAAAAGGTGAATCTTACTTATTTTGATGAAAGCGATTATACCATGCTGTATATATCTCATCAGGCCACTGTGCTGTGACCCAGGTTAAAATTAACTTAATGTCGTTATTCGAAAGTTTATCTTTCCATGCAGGCATATTTCCGCCTATTTTACCGGTGCCATTTCTAATGACATTGAATAGCGCCTTGGTTGAATGATGCCATGTATGTCCTGTTCCATTTAAAGGGGGAGCAGGATTTTTTCCGTTGTCATCTGCCTTGCGCCAATCCTTTGCTCCTTCAGCATTAAGCCCGTGACACGTTGCACAATTTAATTGATACAAACGTGTACCTTGTGAATATCGAACAGGGTCAACATCTCTTTTAACTACTTTTTCTTCAGTAGAAAAAGACCCCCTTGCTTTAGTCTCCTCACTATAGGAGAGCAAAGAAACTGAAGTTAATAAAATAATAGCACTTAATTTTATTTTCACCATTTACTACCTTCGTCTGAATTTATAGTCAGTTTCTTAATTATCAAGGGTACAAATATAAAAAACCAAATATTTATTATAAGTAATCACTGTTCTAATTCTTTTTTACGACGTTCAAATTCTTCTTCCTCTATTTCGCCACGGGCATAACGTTTTTTCAAAATATCTAACGGGGTTTCTTTATCTGATGATGAATTGTTCGAATTTCCCTTTGTTATATTCTGAAAAAGAAAAAATATCCCGGCAATAATTAAAACCCAGAAAATCCACATAAAGCCGCCTCCAAAAAAGTGTCCATCATAATTCATCATCATTTTCTCCTTTAACAAATGACATATACAAACCCCATATCAATCTAATGTTTTGAATATACAGATGCTTTATTATTTTTATCGATAGCAAGCACGTCATACTTGTCTTTTCGATGACCTTCCATACCCGGTGAACCCATAGGCATTCCGGGTGCAGTTAAACCTTTAATATCAGGTTTTTCTTTTAGAAGTTTTTTAATATCAGAAGCAGATACGTGACCTTCAATAAAATATTTGCCAACTTTTGCGGTATGGCATGATTGAAATTGAGGTTGAACATCAAACATCTTCTTTATAGGTTTCATATCACGATGATTTTTTGTCGTAACTTTAAATCCTTCTCGTTCCAGATGTTTTACCCATTTCTTACAACAGCCACAGGTTGGACTTTTGTAAACCATGATTTCTTCTTTTATTGTGTCAGCCTCAGCAGTCTTGCCAGGAAGATTAAATCCGATATAAATGCTGATAACTAAAACTAAAAACGCTGATGAAAATATTTTTATTTTGTTATTCATAATAAAACTCCAGATAAAATTAACTTGCTAAATTATTTTTAATTTTCAAATAAAAAGTTCGCTAACATAATGTTTAATACTAATTAGTAAAGCTAAATAGAGATCCTAATACCAATACATATTTGTCCTGTAGGATGGATCAAGAAACAACGTGACGGATCCATCATTTTTTGTTAGTTCCGTCACTTTGTTCCTTGAACTAACCTACATATCTGATATTCGGATTTTTTATTTAAAACCAGGCTCGAACACCTGCAACAATTTGAGTGCTACTGACTTCTTCACCTTCATTGCGGGCAAAGGTTGCAGTATTCCCATACTTATTGTTCCAGTTGATTCCGATGTAAGGTGCAAACTCACGTTTAATTTCATAACGAAGTCGTAACCCTATTTGACTGTCTGATAAGCCTGAACCTGTTCCGACTACTTCATCATCTTTAGCATGAATATTGAATTCAATTTCAGGTGATAATACCCATCGTTGAGTAATCATCCATTCATATTCAGCGGAGAAACGGAATCCAACCTGTTCTGACTCACCAATAAATAATGCCGTATCAATTTCAAACCAGTATGGAGCCAGACCTTGAAAGCCAATCGCTAACCAGTTTCTTTCCATTGGTTTTTGATCTTGTCGGACACCAATTTGAAAATCCCAATATGGATCAACAGCACGGCTATATAAGGCCTGTAGTTCAAGTTCTTCAGTATCACTTTTAACCTGTTCTATATCTGCCTTAATAACAAACTTGTTAAGATCATAACCAATCCAGGCTTGCGCTTCTAAAACCAATGGGTCATCACCATCAACTATGCGTGTTTCCAACTGATCAATCATTACTTTGGTTACAAGAGGATCATCTTCCATACCACCGGCAAAAACAGAAGTTGATAACACACAGCCAACGAAGGCATAAATTATTTTATTTTTCATTTTTATATCTCCCTTAGCTGACAACAACTTTTCTGAACATGCCAAGCATGTGATAAACAAGATGGCAGTGATAAGCCCAACTTCCTTTCGCATCTGCGGTGACTAAATAACTAATCCTCGCTCCGGGCTGCACAACGATAGTGTGTTTACGTGGAATATATTTTGCGTCCCCCGTTTCCAGATCACTCCACATACCATGAAGATGAATAGGATGATTCATCATGGTGTCGTTGATTAAGTTGATACGAACACGTTCACCATACTTAAGTCTTAATGGCTCAGCATCTTTGTACTTAACACCATTAAATGACCACATGTAACGGCTCATGTTGCCGGTGAGATGTAGATCAATTTCTCTGCCTGGATCTCGTCGATCTTTCGTTCGAGTAAGATTTCGTAAATCAGCATAAGTTAAAACTTTACGTCCGTTGTTACGAAGCCCGACACCGGGATCATCTAATCGGTATTGCGGTGCATCAGCGCGCATATCGATATGCGGCCCATACTCTGTATCTGCATGAACAACTTTACGACTACTGCCAAAACCGATACCCCCCGAGCCCATTTCAGGTTTGCCCATTCCTTTCATTTTGGAATGATCCATACCTTTCATATTAGAGTGATCCATGGCACTCATATCCATTCCACCACCGCACTTCATTGCGGGTTTACTTACTTTTTTGCCCATATTCATTTTAGAATGATCCATGTCTCCCATATTCGAACCACCCATGTCATGTCCCGAATGATCCATGCCACTCATAGCACTCATATCCATTCCCATGTCACCATGAGTTAGTAATGGCGCCGCATCCATTTCAGGAACGTCAGCTGTCATAGAAGGATCGGGGGTTAATGTGCCACGCGCATAACCTGAACGATCAATGGCTTGAGAAAAAATTGAGTAAGCTCTTTCTGCACTGGGTTCTACAATAACGTCGTAAGTTTCAGCAACACCGATACGAAACTCATCAATGCTTACCGGTTGAATGTACTGACCATCCGTTGCTACGACTGTCATTTTCAAACCAGGAATACGTACATCAAAGAAAGTCATTGCAGCGGCATTTATAAAACGCAGTAAAACTTTTTCACCTTTTTTAAACAGACCCGTCCAACCATCCGCTGGAGCATGTCCATTGGTTAAAAAGGTGTAGGTATAACCGGTAACATCTGAAATATCACGGTCAGACATACGCATGTCATTCCACATTCCTCGATTTCCCCAGAATTTATCCCAACCGCTTTCGCTTATTTCACCCATTGCATCACCAATGGTACGTTCACGAAAATTATAGTAATGACTGAGCTTTTTTAATTTATGATAAACATCTGTTGGATTTTCATCAGTCCAGTCCGATAACATCACAACGTAATCACGATCATAGGTATAAGGAGGTGGTTCTTTTGGATCAATAACAATTGCGCCATAGGCTCCGGTTTGTTCCTGAAAACCTGAGTGACTGTGATACCAGTAAGTACCACTTTGATTCACTTTGAATTGGTATTTGTGCGTTGTGCCCGGCTTGATACCCGCAAAGCTTATTCCCGGAACACCATCTTGCTCTGGTGGTAAAATAATTCCATGCCAATGAATAGATGTATCTTCAGCCATATTATTCGTTACATTAAGAGTAACTGTATCGCCCTCTTTCCAACGCAATACAGGTGCAGGAACTGAACCATTAATTGCGGTAGCAATGCGTTCGTTACCCGTTAAATTTACTTTTAAGGGTGAGTAGGTTAAATCAAACTTCGAGCCTCTTAATATTGTTGGGCCAGCAAGAATTTTTTTCATTGCTTCGCTTGATGGTTTTGCATTAACACTTAAACCTAAGCCCATTAATGCAGTACCTGCTGCAAGACCAGTGACAAACCGTCGGCGAGACAAAGATTCTGGCTCTATACGATTATCATAACCAGGTAATATAATTTTCGACATTTTTTTATTCCTCTAAATCAATACGCCACATCGTTAAAAAATATAACAAACGTAAATCAGCACACTGATGTAATAATTTTATAAGTATTATTAAATTTTGCTTAATGAATAAATTAAGCAGAGAGAGAGGAGTTAAACTTTAGGTGGTCGATATAGAGAAGAAGGGTAAAACTGGATTAATGTTACATTTGGTTTTAAAACAACATTACTCACTGTATATGTCATTTTATTTAAAGAGTCTGATGTAATAACCGCGGCTACAGTAGTTGCACAATGAGTCATGTCACATGCAGTTTGTTCACAACAATCATGCTGGGGTTCAGATTGAGTCATGTCATGTTGCATAACATTTTCATGCTCTTTCATCTGATGATGCATGGTTTGATCCATATCCACGCATTTAGAAACTGACGCAGCAATATTTTGTAATGGCGAAACAGCCAATACAATTGCTAAAGCAAGCATCAGTAAATTGTCAGATAAAATTTTCATAATATGGCTTTAATATAATCTAAAGTAATTAATATGCCAACATTTAAATAGTAGCAATATATACGGTCTGAGTGACATTCATTCATATAGTTCAATTTTTTATACAAAAAAGCCGATCATTGAATTCAAAAAACAATGACCAGCTTATAATTTTTGTATTAGATTCGGCTAATTTAACTCTTTAATAATTGTTATTGCACCACGAATATCACCTAATTTAAAACCTCTTGCTTTATCGGTTGGATATAGAGATTTTAATTTCGCTTCTACTTTTGAGTTAATTTTGTCTGCATGACATTTTAAACAAACCTGACCTGTAGGAATAGCTTTCATCATACGAAAAACTTTTTTACCGTCCATATCAACGATATCGGCATAGGCCATCTTTTTAACGTCTTCACCCTTTTTTTTGCGCTCTTCAAACTGTGTGAGCACATTCTGCTCCCATGCATCCGGTGCATTTTCTGGATTACGTAATTTCAAACTAGTTCTTGCAATTTTTATTTGATATTTACTCCCCACTGCCTGAGCAATACCCGGTGCCTTGTCACTGCATACTTGTATCGCAGCAACAGGCCCACCTGACTTCATTGCGCTTTTCATTTCACCTTTTAACTTTCCTGCAAACTCTTTGATCGCTGGCATAGCTTTTTTCTTATGCACATTGACCTGATTAGCATGTACTGTTGAAATTAATAACATTGTACTTATCAGCACTAAAAAATAACGTCTCATTATGTATCTCCTTAATTAGTCAAAATTCCACCTCAAGTGTAGGACGATTGTTTCATCAAATAAAGACTATATGATTAATATGTTACTTCTTGAGTATTTTTCTCTGCTTTATAATTGGCTATTTAGAAGGAAGGAATATCGACTTTATATCAAAAAGAACGGCTGAGAAAAATTATTCTCGTGCAGCAACAATTTTTTCTATTTCACGTAAAAATAACTCAACCAGATTAGGATCAAATTGTTTTCCAATGGATGACTTGACTTGCTACTTCACCTCAAATCCATTCATGTGTGGCATTTCAATATCAAGCAATAGCAGGTCATAGTTATCATTCTGCATAGCAGGTAATACTTTGGTGGGATCAGTCAGTTTAGTAACATCATTAATACCTTCAGATTCTAATAACTTTTCCAAAATCAAAACATTAGTGATTGAATCATCACAAATCAAAACTTTTAGATTAAGGATATCATCGTTCATAAAGATGTCTCGAGAAGAAGGAAAAGTGTTTAATTCCTTTTATATCACCAAGCTCCTCATTTCCTTAAGAGAGAGAATGTTAAATATATGTCACAAATAAGGAATTAAAGTCCGCCCTTCACTCAACACAAAATCTTTAAATGCCTGGGTAATAGGTGAAAGTCGTTTTTCTTTCCGATGCACTAAATACCAGTGACGCATAATCGGGAAATCTTCCACTTCCAGAATAACCAACCGCTTTGTTTCCAACTCTAGCTCAATGGTATGAATTGAAACGATACCCAAGCCCATACCGGCTTGCACGGCCTGTTTAATCGCCTCATTTTCATTCATCTCCATACTCGATGTAATACTAAGATTATGCTCCTCAAAAAAGCGCTGCATTGCCGTTCTTGTTCCTGATCCCTTCTCGCGTACCACGAAGGTTTGATCCTGTAGCATATGCAAAGGTATTGGCTGCATCGCCACTAAAGGGTGATCCGGAGCCGCAACGACCACTAAAGGATTATCCGCAAAAACTTCTGTTACCAGATCCGCATCTTCCGGAGGACGCCCCATAATAGCGATATCCTTTTCATTATTAGCTAACTGACGAAGTAAGTGCTCACGGTTAGTCACATCCAGACTCATGGTTGAGCCTTCATACTTCTTGTTAAACATGGATAACATGCGGGTGGCGAAGGCATTAGCTGTAGTGGCCACGGTTATCTCTAATCGACCTGATTTTAAGCCTTTTAACTGCTCAAACACCTCATCCGCCTCTTCTAACTGCTGCGCAATCGTTCGACAATAGTGATACATCTCCCTTCCAGCTTCCGTTAAATAGGTTTTTCGGCCTACTTGTTCAAACAATGGAAGCCCCACATTCTCTTCTAACTGCTTGATTTGCATAGAAACTGCGGGCTGGCTGAGGTGAAGTTCTTTGGATGCCCTGGTGTAACTCAACAGCCGCGCCACTACCTCAAAGACTTCTAATTGTCGAAAGGTTATATTCATAAGCTTTTACTTATCATAATCATCAAAATAATTGAGTATCAATTATGAATGATCCTACGTATAGTCGCAAAACTTTCTGGCACAGAGCACTAAAAATTAGTTAGAAATTATCTCAGCTTCTCTTTAAGTCGAGATAATTTTTACGGATAAAGAGCCAGACCGAATTATTATTTTTATAACAGAGGAGTCCATAATGGATCAATCAGC
>JAGLTQ010000197.1 GCA_023135195.1 Gammaproteobacteria bacterium
CATCAAAATAAAAACAGGCACTCGCTGCCCAAAGAACCCTTTCAGGTTTCATTATGGATACCCTACCCTCCGGGTCTGGGCAACTCGCACGGTGCACCGCACTTAATCGTGCTCAAACAAGCGCTCGCTATGATCCTGTTTTTATCTCGATGCTCGGCTGCGTTACATGGGGTTAGGTTTAGAACAATCATTAGCGGTTTCAATGTCGTATATTAGATAGTATTGTGTTCCGCGCCCGATTTTTTATTATTTACCTATTTTTAGTGTGTTACTCTCCTTAGGTCTATCCAAATAAAAGCAGAAACAACTCATGATTTCAGCTACCGGTTATAATTCATCTGATCTACTTAAGGTGTTAGATGAGCTTGATCAAGGAATTGTCAGCCATACCAAATGGCTGAAGGGGCTGCATCGCTCGTTAATTTGCTGTCACGAAGAGCCCAATGAGGAAGATATAAAGTCTGATGCACACTACACCTGTCAATTTGGGAAGTGGTATTACGAAGAAGATCATCCTGAACTGGATAAACTTAAAGCCTTTGTTGAGATTGCTGCTCAGCATAAAAAAATGCATGATCTGGCGCGACAGGTACTATTAAAAGAACTTAAAAAAGAGTCAATCAATATAGATGATTACGACGCTTTTATGGATCAGGCGATCAATTTCAAACTTGATGTTCGCCGATTACAACGTCAGATTATCGAAGAGGTCTGTGTGATTGATCACCTTACCGGCGCATGGAATCGCCACTCGATGACCTTGCGCCTGACCCAGGAGCATGAGCGGGTGGTGCGTAATGGCAATTGCAGCTCTATCTGTATGCTAGATCTTGACCATTTTAAAGAGGTGAATGATCAATTTGGCCATATTTGCGGTGATCGCGTTTTAAAGAGGCTGGTTGATATTTGTACCACCAATCTACGCTCCTATGATTCGATTTTTCGTTATGGGGGAGAGGAGTTTCTGATTTGTCTGCCCGATACAGAGGCGGTCGATGCATTCCCCTTACTGGAACGCCTTCGTCAGGCCATTGAGACGGAATCATTTTGTCATAAAGATGGTGAAAGGGTATCGATTACCGCCTCATTTGGTATTTCACATATGAGCAGGGACAAATCCATTGACGAGGTGATTATTGAGGCCGATCAGGCGCTCATGTTGGCTAAGAATGAGGGACGTAACTGTGTTCGACTCTGGAGCGTATAGAGTTCAAATAGTGTCATTCGGCACTCTTTTTTTAAGAATAATATACCCCCCCCAAAATAACTGCTCGTTTTGCCCCTGTTACTTCCGGCAAATTCCCCGCTTTATGTTCCATGGTTTGCTTGGCTAACCATGCAAAAGCCGTTGCTTCAATATAATCCGGATCAAGCCCGTATTTTGCTGAACTATTAATTTCTATACTCGGTAGAAGTTGTTTAAGTTGCTGTAGTAAAAAATCGTTATGCACACCCCCACCACAAATAATAATTTCTTCTGTTGCGGTTGCGTATTGTTTAACTGCATCTTTTATTGTTGTTGCGGTAAATGCCGTTAAGCTTGCTTGCACATCTTCTGCTGCAAGAAAGGGGAATTGTGAGAGTTTTCTAGTTAACCAGACGGGATTAAAATATTCAGTGCCGGTACTTTTAGGTGGTGTGAGTTTAAAGTAATCGTCCTTAAGCAATTCATCAAGAAATTCGTAATGGATTTTACCTGTTGATGCCCACTGCCCACCTTCATCGTAACTTTTATTTTGTTGCTGCTGTATCCAATGGTTCATTAATGTATTTGCCGGACCAGTATCAAAACCTGTTACAGCTTTGCTTTTATCGGCTGGCAACACTGTAATATTGGCAATACCACCCAGGTTTAAAATGACGCGACTCTTTTCGATATTATGAAAAATTTGTTCATGAAAAGCAGGAACAAGTGGCGCACCCTGACCGCCTGCTGCCATATCTCGACGACGAAAATCTGCGACTGTGGTAATCCCGGTTTCTTCAGCAATAATATTTGCATCAGCAATTTGTAAAGTAGAGGGAAACTCCGCTGTGGGTAAGTGCCGAATGGTCTGGCCATGGCTACCAATGGCAATGATGTCTTTCTTATTGATGTTGGTTTTATCCAGAAGTTGTTTAACAACTTCAGCAAAACGTTTGCCAAGCTGAACATCAAGGACTATTAGGCGGTTGATTTCATTTTCACCAGGATTGATTAGAGATTTAATTTCATCTTTTAGATTTGCTGAAAGAGGTAAGCAAATTGTTTCTAATACAGAAGGTTGCTCATTATTAAAACGAACAAGAGCAGCATCAATACCATCCAGACTGGTGCCGGACATCAGGCCAATGTAGATATCATCTGCCATAAGTTAACCTTTTAAATTCATTTGTTTTTTGTAAAAACATAAGTGTAGGTTGGATCAAGCAGAGCGGATCCAACTATTTTTTGTTGGTTCCGTCACGCGCGACCTGAGCGCTAGCGAAGAAGTACTGAATGAAACGCGCAGCGGTTCTACAGTGCTCCTTGAACCCACCTACTATGTTCAAATAAAGATCAATATATGAAATTTTGTAGGTTGGCCTTCAAGACGACACTGCGGTAGGCAATGACCACAAAATTATAAATAAATTATTACTGATTAAGCGCAATTTGAGTGGGTTTATGTGTATCCAGTTGAGATAACAGTCTTTGTGTATGCGCCATGAAATCATTTTTAAATGCCGCTTTTATCGGAGCAGCATTAGGTAATTTAACAGTAAGTGGATTACGGTGTGAACCATTAACGCGGAATTCATAATGCAAATGAGGCCCTGTTGCACGTCCACTGCTGCCAACAAAACCAATGGTTTGGCCTTGCTTGACGTACTTTCCTACACGTATGCCACGTTTAAAACCATTCATGTGTGCATATAAAGTTTGGTAACGACTACCGTGCTGAACAATCACCACGCGCCCATAACCACCTTTACGGCCTTTAAAAATAATTTTACCATCACCCGAAGATTGAATTGGCGTACCACGCCGAGCTGCATAATCCACGCCTTTATGTAGTTTCCAACGTTTTAAAACAGGATGCTTACGCTTACCAAAACGTGAGCTAATACGACGGAAATCAACAGGAGAACGTAAAAAAGTTTTACGCATAGATAAACCTTCTGGAGTGTAATAACTCGTTCGTCCTGATTTATCTGTGAAGCGAATCGCTTTAAAGGTTTTACCCTGATTAGTAAATTCTGCTGCCAGGATAGTTCCTGTTTGATATTTCTTTCCTTCAATGAATTGCTCTTCATAGAGGATAGAGAATTTGTCACCACGTCGGATATCTAAAGCAAAATCAATATCCCATCCAAAGATACCCGCCATCTCCATGACTAATGCATCTGATAATCCTGCTTCTTTGCCTGCCTCGAATAATGAGCTTTGAATTCCTCCCTGAGAAAAGTTAACGCGCTTTTCAACAGGTTTGTTAACCGTTTCAATGTCGAAGTCATCATTTGCGCGAAGCACGTTAATAGATTGCAAACGGTTAATTTGATAAGACAAAGAATAAAGCTGTCCTTCAGCATTGCTTTCAATTTCTAACATGCGGCCAGGCTGTAAGTTACGCAAGGCCTTTGTTGATTTACCTTTTTGCATAATGCGATAAAGGTCTTGATGACTAAAATGATGCTTTTTGAAAAGGGTAGATAGAGAATGACCTGATTTGATTTTAATAACGGTTTGCTTAAGTTCCTGAGCAGGTTCTTGCTCAGGCTGAATTTCTTCCCTAGCCAATACTGGAAGGAACACTTCTTTATTGCTCGTCTCTTCTTTTAAAGATAAATGAATTTGACTTAATGCTTGCTCGTTAAGCTGGATTAATTGAGTTGGATCGCTTTTTCGTGTTGCTTCGGCATCATTTGAAAAGAAACTTGCCAGGGTTGCAATAAACATAATAGTGGCTAATACGATAACTGCGTGTAGCCGGGTAAACGGCGCACGTTTTTGTGGGCCAGATGGTTGCCCCATAAACTTATAGTCTCGTGTTAAGAAAGAGTTGTAATTCACGGATTTTATTCAACTTTTAGTTATTTTTAACAAAGATAGCCTGAAAGACCATCGCGGTCAAATACTAATAGTTATTATTATTGTATGTGAAGGAAGCGATTCACATTTTGAGACTTAATTTAGGTATCGTTGTATTCATAATTTCAGTAAGGATTCATATTGTGCAATATGGTAATCTACGCCGCTTTATTAGGGGTCTGTGTGCCTTTAATCATTAATTTGCAGGTTCGATAGGAAAAGAATAACCATGACATCATTAGAAGACAGCTTAGCGATCATTAAACGTGGTGCAGATGAGATTTTAGTCGAGGCAGAACTCGTTGAAAAACTCAAGAAAAACAAGCCGTTAAGAATCAAAGCCGGTTTTGATCCTACTGCTCCAGATTTACACCTGGGCCATACTGTTTTAATTAACAAACTACGCCAGTTTCAGGATTTGGGACACGAAGTCTTGTTTTTGATTGGTGACTTTACCGGCATGATTGGTGATCCAACAGGCAAGAGTGCCACTCGTCCAGCATTAACCCGTGATGACGTGATTGAAAATGCCCGTTCGTATGAGCAGCAGATTTTTAAAATCCTCGATCCGGAAAAAACCCTGGTTTTATTCAATTCCAGTTGGATGAATGAAATGAGTCCCGCTGATTTAATTCAGTTAGCGGCCAAGCACACCGTTGCCCGCATGTTAGAGCGTGACGATTTCAGTAAACGTTACAAAGGTGGCCAGCCCATTGCTATCCATGAGTTTTTGTATCCCCTAATTCAAGGCTATGACTCAGTAGCAATGAAGGCTGATGTAGAGCTGGGTGGTACCGATCAGAAGTTTAACCTCCTGGTTGGGCGCGAATTACAGAAGCATTACGGTCAGGATCCTCAGGTCGTTTTAACCATGCCTATATTAGAAGGATTGGACGGTGTGCAAAAAATGTCTAAGTCTCTTAATAACTATATAGGTATAAATGAAGCGCCAGATGAAATGTTCGGTAAGATAATGTCTATTTCAGATGAATTGATGTGGCGTTACTTTGAATTGCTCAGTTTTCTGCCAGAAGAAGACATCGAGAAATTCAAGCAAGACATTGAAGAAGGCATTAATCCAAGGGATATAAAGTTTATTTTAGGCGAAGAGCTTGTGGAACGCTTCCATTCGAAAGCAGAGGCGACACAGGCCCGTGAAAACTTTATTGCAAGGTTTCAGAAAGGGGCCATGCCGGATGATATTACTGAGCTAGAGCTCGCCTCTGTAAATGGTAAGCTAGCCATTGCAAATTTACTAAAAGATGCCGGCTTAACCCAAAGTACCTCAGAATCTTTGCGTATGCTCAAGCAAGGTGCGGTAAAGATTGACGGTAAAAAGGTTGAAGATAAGAGTTTAGAAATGGAAACTGGCTCAGAGCATATCTATCAGGTAGGTAAGCGCCGTTTTGCAAAAGTGAAACTTAAATAAACGTGGAGCTTTTTTAAGCATAAAACCTACTGTAAACCACTTTAGCCCTGCGCCAGCCTGGTTTATTAGCATTCACTGAAATTAATTGCAGTTATTTACAGATCACCTGTTGACGCCTAATCGAAGCTGCGTATAATGCGCCGCTCTGTTAAGGACAACAGCTTAAAAACAAGCAGGAAATTAGTTTGGTTTTAGGTGTTGACGCTCAACTTTAGCTGCGTATAATGCGCGCCTTCGTTGAGACAAAGCTTTAAGTTTAAGCGGTCTAGAAATAGATAAATAGTTTGAATTTAAGTGTTGACGGTTTGATTGAAATGCGTATAATGCGCGCCTCGGTTGAACGAAAGCTCAGCAGAAA
>JAGLTQ010000198.1 GCA_023135195.1 Gammaproteobacteria bacterium
CCATGGAATCGTCCTGCGTTACTCTCGACAATTGCTCCTGCATTGTTCTCGGCAACTGCGTCCTGCGTCGCTCTACCTCCTCCATCCATGGAGTCGTACCTTCAGCCATCCGTGGCTCCGTGGCTTCGTACCTCCTGCTTCCCTGCAGTCGTTGATTCAACCTACATCTAGTCATAACAAATCTTTTAACCTTATACTACCCGGATGGATACCTCAGCTTATATTCTTTCTCTTGCCGACCGTTGTGTTAAATGTGGTTTGTGTTTACCACAATGTCCAACGTATGCATTAACGGAAAATGAAAATGAATCACCTCGTGGTCGTATTGCGTTAATTCAGGGTTGGTTAACGGGGGAACTTTCTCCTACAGATACCTTAACTCAGCATTTAGATCAGTGTTTACTCTGTCGGCGTTGTGAACGAGTGTGTCCTTCTATGGTTCCCTATGGTGAAATCATGGATCAGAGTAAAGCCTTGCTTGTCGAAAAAACTAAATCCCACTTTAGCTGGCAGTCATTTGTTACTAACCTTAGTTTGAAGCTATTGCTTAATAAAAAACTTTCTGTTGCTTTCATTTCTACATTACGTTTATTACAAAAAACAGGCCTGTTTGTATTAACCAGGAAAACAGGGTTGTTACAAATATTCGGTTTACAACGTTTAATTTCCTACCTGCCCAGGTTAGATAAACCTGTAAAAACTAAAAACTTTTATCCTGCGACAAATACGATAAAAGGCAACATTTCTTTATTCACCGGATGCTTATCGAAACAACTCGATCCAGTAATGGTTAACGCTAGCATAAAATTACTTAACCGGTTAGGTTATGGTGTTTATGTACCTGGGCAACAAGTGTGTTGTGGTGCATTACATTTACATGAAGGCAATAAAAAACAAGCGACTACGTATGCTAATACAAATATCAATACGTTTAACAAGAAAAAAGATAGCTCTCACCTGGTAAGTTTAGTTAATGGTTGTACTTCTCAGTTGCGCGAGTACTCACAACTTGAAACAACAGCATCGTTTATTCCTGAAGTAAAAGATATTATTGAATTTTTGGCGGAGGCTGAGTGGCCTGAAGATATTAAATTTAAACCGCTTGATAAAAAAGTAGCATTACAAATTCCATGCAGCCTGCAAAATATATTGCGTGCTGAAGATAAACTTTTAGCATTAATAAAACGCATTCCAAATTTATCTTTAGATACTATTTATAACCGTTGTTGTGGTGCTGCCGGTTCCTACTTTTTGCGATTTCCAATGTTATCTGACCAGCTGAAAGAACAAGCAATATCCCGGCTCAATCAAACCTCTCCAGATTTAATTATCAGCAGTAATTTAGGGTGTGCTTTACAGCTTAAAGCAGGTTTGTCTCAAGGCAAAAATACACCACAAGTTATACATCCTGTTGTTTTATTAGAGCAGCAAATTATTCAATAAATGCAGGTTGGATGCAGCGTAGCGAAATCCGGGCTACTTGCTCCCCTGTGCACCCCGTGTTCCCCGTGGTTTATATTTTTTTCTTCGTGTTCTTTGTGGCTATATTTTTTTCTTCACTTTTTTTTAAATACTGTTCGATGCGCATTTTCCCAGCACTTTGTTGGGTTCGTCGCTTTGCTCCTTAACCCAACCTACAGCTCACTTTATAAATGTAGGTTGGATGCAGCGTAGCGAAATCCGGGGAAGGATAATATTATTTCCCGGATTTCATAGCATTTCATCCGGGCTACTTGCTTTCAAAGTACTGGATTCCCGCTAAAGGCATGTGGGAATGACGTGCATTTTCTTATACGTAGTACTTGCTTTCAAAGTGTTTATCTTTTAATAAATATCAGGTGATCTTGTTATATCGCTGCGTCGGCATAAATACCGACCTACAAAAAATAATGTGTTTTAATTTATGCAGGTAGAGCAGACCTGGTTTTCATAACAAAGATACCGGAGCCCCCTGGTTATTAAGCTGGATTTGTAGATTTCAGTATGGACATGCAATAGAGTGAAACACTTGCAGAGATGTACAAGTCTCACTATCCTTAACGCATGACAAATCCAAATAATTCAAGAAAATTCACTCCCATCGATAATTTAATGATGCAGGTCGATACCGGTTTACGTACGCTTTTTGGTAAACCTTCCATCACTGAAAGAGCAAACCCGGAAGATGCAGTTGCAGAGGGTGAGCTTTCTACAAGTGAAAAAGATTTGGCCGGTCGATTGATGCGAATTAATCATTCAGGTGAAGTTGCGGCACAAGGTTTGTATCAAGGCCAGGCACTCACGGCGAAGCTGCCAGAAGTTAGAGCTAAAATGGAACGTGCTGCGCTGGAAGAAAATGATCATCTTGATTGGTGTGAACAACGCATCAAAGAACTTGGCTCTCATACCAGTTATCTAAATCCTTTATGGTATGTTGGCTCAGTTGCGATTGGTGCCACAGCGGGTTTGATTGGTGATAAATGGAGTTTGGGGTTTGTTGCAGAAACTGAACACCAGGTTGTGCGCCATTTAACCAGCCACTTAAATCAAATTTCTGAAAACGATCATAAGAGTCGTGCAATTTTAGAACAGATGAAAACAGATGAAGGCGAGCATGCAACGGTTGCATTAAATGCAGGCGGTGCAGAATTGCCTTCACCGGTTAAGAAGTTTATGGCATTAACGTCTAAGGTAATGACTAAATCTGTTTATCGGCTTTAAAAACTCTTCAACCGACAACTCACTTTATAAATGTAGCCCGGATGCAGCGTAGCGAAATCCGGAGGGGATAATATTATTTCCCGGATTTCATTACATTTCATCCGGGCTACTTGCTTCCCTGTGTACCCCGTGGTTTATATTTTTTTCTTCGTGTTCTTTGTGGCTATATTTTTTTCTTCACTTTTTATTTTCAAACACTGTTCGATGCGCATTTTCCCAGGCTGATAATCCAAAACCACGAACGACTGTTAATGGTAATGCTATTGAGCCGGATGACAACAACGTATCGTGGAATGTTTTTAGAACAAAATCATCTTTTGTCTTTTGCTCTTCTTTTAAGCAATTAATTAAAGCCCAGCCTGTTGCGTACCCCATAGGGACACCGGGTGCATGGGTATACCAGGTTAAGTCACCCATTGCCTGACCTTTACTAAAACCTAACTTTTCCTGCATTAAACTTGCGGCATCATCCAGATTTAAATCACGAGTGTGTATGCCTACATCAATCATAATTCTTAGCGCGCGCCATAAACGATCTTTTAGTAAAACAAAACGTGATTCCGGTTCTGTTATAAAGCCTAGCTCATGCATGAGTTGTTCGCAGTACAACGCCCAACCTTCATAAAGTGTTGCAGAGGCATTTAACAACCGGGGTAAAGTACTTGAAGTGGGTTTCGTATTTGCCTTAACAAATTGTAAATGATGTCCTGGCCATGCTTCATGGACACAGGTATGTTTTATACTAATGTTGTTATGCTCACCCAGCTCATCTTCTGTTTTTGCGGGTGTTACATAATAGTAACCCTGTTGGTTAACATCAGCAGGAGAAGGCTCATAATAGGCGGCAAAAGGAATTTGATGTTGTAAAAAACCTGGAGTTTCAACTACTTTTAAAGCTTCTTTTCCCGGCATACTAACAATATCATTATCTTCAACAAACTTTCGTGCTGCTAACATTTGTTTGCGGTATTCATCCAGAACATTTTCTTTTTTCGGGCGTTGTTGTTGAATTTTTTTCATCAACGCATCAACATCTTCATTACCTTGTAATTCTTGCGTTACTTTTTTTAGTTCCTTTTCTGTTTCGTTAAACAGCTTTTCTCCAAAACTATAAAGCTCATCCGCATTTATATTTAGAAAATGTCTTTCCTGTAAAATCAGATCAAAATAATGTCGGCCACATGCAAAATCACCTTTCGCCTTTTGTATCAGGTTATTTTTTAAGTAAGAAGCAAAATCATCCAGGGCATGAGCTGCTTGCTCTAACTCTTCACTAACACTGTAATTATTAATTTCCGGATGGTGTTTTAATTCGTGAAAAAATTCTGAACCGCCTTCAGCTTCTGCAACGGCTGACTCTAACCAAATTAATGGAATTTTTTCGGGCTGCATGTCTAACCAGCTACGTGCACCACGTAAGTGAGCCGGTATCGCAGCCAGGCGTTCACGAAAGGCATTTTTTTTGTCTTCTACATCACGGACTGTTAATTGATAAATGGCGTGCACGGGTAAAAAACGCGCAGGATCACAATGGCGCCAGTCACGAGAAGCTCGCGCTTCAAGTTGAAGTACGGCGGCACTGCGCATAAGCTGTAAATCTATTTGCTGATCCTGACTTAATGTTTTTGTATCTAATTCATCGAGACTTGAAATCAATTTTTCATTTAAAACTTTTAGCGCATTTAGTTCATCATCACCATAGGGTTTTAATAAATTTGCATAACCTGCGACACCAACGTCAACAGCAACTTCAGGATGAAAACGAAACCAGGTTCTATAATAACGATCAATAATTGTTGTTAGCTTTGCCATTCGATTTATTTCTTCTTATTTAAAATTTATTTAGATTTCATCCTTTGATTCGTAAACGGTGCTTCCCTGCACCACTTCTCCCGCTTAAAACGCGCGGAAATGACGTATTTGTTTATTCTGTAATTATTTCATAATCATGCGTAATTTCTACGGATTTGCTCAACATAATTGATGCTGAACAATATTTTTCTGCAGATAACTCCACTGCACGCTTAACATGTTTTTCGCTAAGCTCTTTTCCTGTAACAATAAAATGCACATGAATTTTAGTAAATACTTTTGGATCCGTTTCTGCCCTTGTCGCTTCAAGTTCTGCAACACAATCATCCACTGTTTGGCGTGATTTTTTTAAAATATGCATCACATCGAACGCTGTGCACCCACCCATTCCAAGTAATAACATTTCCATGGGGCGAACTCCCAAATTACGTCCACCATGTTCCTCTGGCCCATCCATAACAACTGAATGACCGCTACCCGATTCACCAATATACATCGCACCTTGAACCCATTTTATGCGTGCTTTCATGCTATTTTTTCTCCTGACTGTAGAACATTACTCTGTGTATTTTTTGACTTAGCTCTATTCGCGCAGTAAGCTGATGCACCTCTAATAGGACGATTAACTGCAATATTGGTAATAATTAAGAAATCAATTCAC
>JAGLTQ010000199.1 GCA_023135195.1 Gammaproteobacteria bacterium
AAACGGAAACGGTAAAATGTACAAATAATGACTCTCTGGTTTTTCTTTTTTAGCGACTTTATTTCGTCCACTCTATTTCCTGGTGGATCTGAAGCAATATTGGCATATCTTGCTTCGGATTTAGAATATCCACTTTATACTCTGTTAGTTGTAGCTACACTGGGTAATACCTTAGGTGCGATGACATCCTGGGGAATTGGCCGATTAATTTCAATACGCTATTCAACTGAACGATTATCAAAAGCATCACAACAAAAAGCAGTGGCACGTCTACAAAAATACGGCAGTCCGGTTTTATTGTTGTCCTGGTTACCGATTATTGGTGATCCTCTGTGTGTTGCTGCGGGCTGGTTGCGACTTCACTGGTTGCCAAGTTTAGTATTTATTGCGGTGGGTAAATTACTGCGGTACGTTGTGGTGGTTTATATTGTTGCAGGCTAAATATGTGATATTTCCTTTGTGATTAGTCGACGGATGCTGGAAATTAAACTAGAATAAACATCATGAACACACTAAAAAACATTAATATTCAAGAGCTTAGCAAGCCTGAATGGATTGTGTTGGCTGAAAAATTATGGGATAGCATTGAGAAAGAACAAGATGATCTTGAAGTGACTCATTCCCAAAAAAAGGTATTAGAACAAAGATTTGCGGCTTACCAACAAACATCAGCAGATGATCTTAAATCATGGGAAGAAGTTAAAAATGAAATGATTAATGTGGATCGATTTTAATGAAACCGTCTATAGCACTTAATTTACATCGCGAAGAAATAAGGGCCATTATTAAACGTTATCACACCGAAAATGTTCGAGTATTTGGTTCTGTTATGCAAGGTACTGATATTGACGGAAGTGATTTAGATTTATTAGTTGAGCCAACAGATTCAACAACATTAATGGATTTAGGTCACATTCGTGCAGAATTGCATCAGCTATTAGATGTTAGCGTAGATGTACTTACACCTTTAAGTTTGCCAGATTCTTTCCGGGATAAAGTTTTAAATAATGCTCAGCCAGTATGACGACTCCAACTACTCCACGTCTTCATGATTATTTAACTCATATTTTACAGGGAATTTTACGGATTCAGTCTTATACAGATTTAATGGATGAAGCTGAATTTTTGACTGATGAGAGAACACAAGATGCGGTTATTAGAAATTTTGAAGTTATTGGGGAAGCAGCTAAAAACATTGAGCAGCGTTATCCTGAATATGCAGAGAGAAATTCAGTTGTACCATGGCGTAGTGTTTATGAAATGAGGAATGCATTAGCTCATGGTTATTTCAAAATAGATGTTAAAATTGTTTGGCGTACTATAGCAATAGATTTGCCTGAAATTGAGTTTCAGATTCAGAAGTTAATAGATGACGAAAATGATATTTAAGGAGTAACATTTTTATAGTTTTAACTCTGAGGGATCCCCACTGCGTTTGAGCCAACCTACGATTGTACGTTGAAATAGGTAGGTGGGTTCAAGGAACACTGTAGAACCGCTGCGCGTTTCATTCAGCACTTCTTCGCTTTGCTCAGGTCGCACTGCGACGGAACCAACAAATCTGAGCTACCTGCCATTCATTAATCAATGCTAAAATACGGTTTTAAATCAAAGTTGTGCCGCTTTAATGACCCAAAACAAACGAATCCGCGAAATCCCCTATAATTACACTTCTTTTTCTGATCGTGAGATTGTGATTCGCTTTCTTGGTGAGCCTGCCTGGCAAATTTTGCAGTCTTTACGTGAGGAGCGGGTGACCGGGCGTTCTGCACGTATGCTGTTTGAAGTGTTGGGTGATATTTGGGTAGTGAGTCGTAATCCCTTTATCCAGGATGATTTGCTGGAAAATAACAAGCGACTCAACTTACTTATTAAAGCGCTGCATCACCGTTTGGATCAAATTGAATCACGGGCAAATCATGATCAAAGCAGCACAAAATCCAAAAATAAAACGAATCAACAGGCTCTGGAATTAGCTGCTTTAACACGTAGTGCGATACATCGTTTTGAAGACTGGTTTCCTGAACAACGTGAACTTCGCAAAAAAACACTTAAACGCCTGAAAAAAATCACACGTACAGATAATATTTGTTTTGATGGTTTAGCGCGTGTCTCACATGTAACCGATGCCTCGGATTGGCGTGTTGAATATCCGGTTGTGGTGATTAATCCTGATTCAGAACGTGAAATTCATGACATTGTTGAAGCATGTCGTGAGCTTGGGCTCGCCATTATTCCGCGTGGTGGTGGCACAGGTTATACCGGCGGCGCAGTGCCTTTAACAAAAAACTGTGCTGTGATTAATACAGAAAAACTTGATGCCCTGGGTGAAGTGGTTTTAAGACAAATTCCGGGTGTCGAAAAAGCGGTGCCTACTATTCATTGTGAAGTGGGTGTAGTGACTCGTCGTGTTTCAGAAAGAGCGGAAGCCTCGGGTTATGTTTTTGCCGTAGATCCTACTTCACAAGATGCGTCCTGCATTGGTGGCAACATCGCCATGAATGCGGGCGGCAAAAAAGCCGTATTGTGGGGTACAACTTTAGATAATTTGGTTTCATGGCGTATGGTTATGCCAGATAATTCGTGGTTGGAAATTGAAAGATTAAATCATAATTTCGGAAAAATTCATGAAGTTGATGTAGCCGAGTTCCGTTTAACACGTTTTGACAGTAATGGTGTGACTCCGCTGAGTAATACAGCGGAAGCTGAAATTCTTAAAATTCCGGGTAAGCAGTTACGTAAGCAAGGCTTAGGTAAAGACGTTACCAATAAATTTTTGGGCGGTTTACCGGGCATTCAAAAAGAAGGCTGTGATGGCATCATTACTTCAGCCGTATTTACTTTACATGTCATGCCGAAATTTATTCGTACCGTGTGCCTGGAATTTTTTGCGGCGGACTTACACAAAGCCGTCCCCGCGATTACAGAAACAAAAGACTACCTTGATAATCTGGCAGGTATTCAGCTTGCAGGTATGGAACATTTGGACGAGCGTTATGTAAAAGCGGTGGACTACACCACTAAAGCGCCACGTCGAGACTTACCAAAAATGGTTTTGCTTATTGATATAGCCGGTGATGAAGAACAGGTAGTTGCTTCTGCTGCATCCGAAGTTGTGCGAATGGCTAATATACGTGAGGCCGAAGGTTTTATAGCAGTGAGTGCGGAAGCGCGTAAACAATTCTGGGCGGATCGTTCACGTACCGCTGCGATTGCAGCACATACCAATGCCTTTAAAATTAATGAAGATGTTGTGATTCCATTACCTCGTTTATCTGAATATAACGATGGCATTGAACGGATTAACATTGAGCTATCAACCAAAAATAAACTGGCAATGATCGAAGAAGTTCAGGCATATTTGAAAACAGATATGCCTGAGCTTCATATGATGGTTGCAGGACAGGTTCCAGATTATAAAGAAAGTGAAGAACGCATTGCTATTATAGATGCAAAGAAAAAAGTGGCTTTATCCCATTTACAGCAGACTTATGATTGCTGGAAAATTGTTTTAGAAAAAATAGATGATTTAGCAGTAGACCATCTGGATTTATTAAATGAAGAGACACAGTCAAAAATAAAAGATGGCGATACTTTATTTCAATTATTACAGCGACGCGAATTACGTATTTCATATCAACGTTATATTGAAAAGCCCTTAAAAGAAATTTTCGCCGGACATGATTTAGAAGGCGTGCGTAATAAGTTAGATCAGATTCACAGCGATATTCGTTCAAGCCGTTTATTTGTCGCGACACATATGCATGCAGGTGATGGCAACGTACATACCAACATACCTGTTAACTCAAATGATTATATAATGATGCATGAAGCGGAAAAAGTCGTTGAACGCATCATGGCATTAGCTGAAGAACTTGGTGGAGTAATATCAGGTGAACACGGTATTGGTATCACCAAAATGCAATTTTTATCGGAGGAGATAAAAGTTGAGTTTGCCGACTATAAAAAAGAAGTCGATCCAGATAATTTATTTAACCCGGGTAAACTTGTTTCAAATTCAGGTCTGGATGATGCATACACACCTTCACTACGTTTAGTAGAACAGGAAGCTCTCATTCTTGAAGCCAGTGAACTGGGTGAACTTAACACAATGGTTAAGGATTGTTTACGTTGTGGTAAATGTAAACCAGAATGTAATACCCATATTCCACGCGCTAACATGTTGTATTCGCCGCGTAATAAGATTCTCGCTTCCGGTTTAATTATTGAAGCCTTCCTTTATGAAGAACAAACTCGTCGTGGTGTTTCGTTACGTCATTTTGATGAAATGAATGATATTGCAGATCATTGTACGGTCTGTCATAAGTGTTTGTCTCCTTGTCCCGTGAACATTGATTTTGGTGATGTCTCTATAACGATGCGAACCATATTAAAAAATAAGGGCGAAAAACGCTTTAATATAGGCAGTTGGTTGTCTATGCAGTTTTTGAATATAACCGATCCTCGCAGCATAAAAATTATGCGCAAAGGTATGATTGAATGGGGTTATCGTGCACAACGTTTTGCCTCGGCATGGGCGCGACGTTTACGTATTACAAAAGAACAACAACCCGCAGCGACAACAGGAATTACACGCGTTAGTCAGCAAGTGGTTCACTTTATGCGTAAACCTATGCCCGCCAAAATGCCTAAACAAACTTCGCGCGCGTTATTAAATATTGAAGATGATAAGGTTATTCCGATACTACGTGATCCCGCTAAAATTACCGATGAGTCCGAGGCAGTGTTTTATTTTCCAGGCTGTGGTTCGGAGCGATTGTTTAGTGATATTGGTACTGCAACACTCGCCATGTTATATGAAACGGGGGTGCAAACAGTATTACCGCCTGGATATTTATGTTGTGGCTACCCGCAACGTGCTGGTGGCGATGCAGTAAAAGGCCAGGAAATTGCGGTTGATAACCAGGTTTTATTTCACCGTGTTGCCAATACCTTGAACTACATGGATATCAAAACAGTTATTGTGTCGTGTGGCACATGTATGGATCAGTTGCTGCAATATCAGTTTGATAAAATTTTCCCTGGCTGTCGCTTATTAGATATTCATGAGTACTTAATGGAAAAAGGTATTCGAACCGAAGCTAAAGAAGACATGCAGTACATGTATCATGATCCTTGCCATACCCCGATGAAAAAACACAACCCGATTCGAGTTTCTGAAACATTACTGGGACAAGATGTTTTATTAGCAGATCGTTGTTGCGGTGAAGCGGGAACCTTATCCGTTAGCCGCCCGGATATCTCAACACAGATTCGTTTCCGTAAGCAAGAAGAGTTACAAAAAGGCATTAGTCAGTTAACGGGTGACTTAAAAGTTAAAAATAATAAAGTGAAAATGTTAACTTCATGTCCCGCTTGCCAGCAAGGTTTGTCGCGTTATGAAAATGATACCGGTTTAGAAACAGAATATATTGTTATTGAACTTGCTAACCGTATTCTTGGAGATAAGTGGGAAAAAGAATTTATTGAAAAAGTGAAGAAAGGTGGAATTGAAAGAGTGTTGCTTTAGTTGGTTTATTGTCATTGCGAGCGAAGCGCGGCAATCTCCAGAAAATTGCTATCCATCTTGAGATTGCCGCG
>JAGLTQ010000002.1 GCA_023135195.1 Gammaproteobacteria bacterium
GGCAAAACCAACAGCACTATACCAGCCAAGAGCAAAGCCCATCGCGAAAAATAAAACAATACCTACCATACCAATGGTAGTGTACTGACGAGCCAAGTAAGCAATAGCGCCTTCTTGAATTGCGGTAGCGATTTCCACCATTTTATCATTCCCCATGGGTTTTGATAAAATACTGAAAATTGAAATTACGCCATAAGCGATACCGATGAGGGCACAGACTATAGCAATGAGTAGACCAGTGGACATGATTCTTCTCCCTTAAATATTAAAAAACATATAGCTAATTAAATTCTTGTGCACAGAGACTAAACCCTTTTAACGGCGGACGTTATCATGTGTTTTTATTGGTCTATCTTCGCATTTAATATCCTTAGAAGTAATATTAATAGACTTAATTTTAAGCATTGATATAGATCAAAAAAAGGTGATTTTTGCTGAAATTAAATCAGCATGGTTTAGCGTTAGCGGATTTCTCTAAGTTACTGTAAAATAAGCGGCTAAGTTACATTATCAGGATATTTCATTGCATACTCGCATTAAAATTTGTGGAATTAAACATCGAGATGACGCACTTAAAGCCGTTGAATTTGGTGCTGATGCGATTGGGCTTATTTTTGTTGAAAAAAGTCCACGCTATGCCAGTTTGACTGATGCGCGCGTCATTGCTGAATCATTACCCCCTTTTGTGACTGTGGTTGGTCTATTTATGGACGCTTCAGCAGAAACTGTGCGAGAGGCATTAAAAGTGGTGCCTTTGAACCTGTTGCAATTTCATGGTGAAGAATCCCCTGAATTTTGTGATCAATTTGATATGCCTTATATCAAGGTATTGAGAATGCGTGAAAATGTAAATGTGGTGGCTTTTGCTCAAGAGTATCCCAATGCTGCGGGTATTTTATTAGATACATACAGTAAAGCGGGCGGTGGTTCCGGACAAACATTTGATTGGAGTTTGATTCCAGAAGATATTCCATTGCCCCTTATATTAGCGGGTGGGCTTAATCCAGATAATGTTGCATCAGCCGTTGAAACAGTAAAACCTTATGCGGTTGATGTAAGCAGCGGTGTTGAATCAGAGCCTGCAGTTAAAGATCACAAAAAAATTGAACAATTTATTAAAGAGGTGCAGCGCGTTGGCTGAATCAGAAACAGAAGCAAAATATCATCAGCCGGATGAAAGAGGTCATTTTGGTGTCTATGGCGGTCTTTTTGTTGCCGAGACATTAATGGGGCCTTTAACCGAGTTACGTCTTGCGTATGAAAAGTTTATGCAAGATAAGGATTTTCTGGCAGAACTTGACTGGGAATTACAAAATTATGTTGGTCGTCCTTCACCGTTGTATTTTGCTGAACGCTGGTCAAAAGAACTCGGTGGTGCAAAGATTTATCTCAAACGTGAAGATCTGAATCACACCGGTGCACACAAAGTAAACAATACCGTAGGTCAGGCTTTACTGGCTAAACGCATGGGCAAAACCCGCATCATTGCAGAAACGGGCGCTGGCCAACATGGAGTGGCAACAGCAACGGTTGCTGCACGCTTAGGAATAGAATGTGTGGTTTACATGGGCGCCGTTGATATCCAACGTCAGGCCGCCAATGTTTATCGTATGAAATTACTCGGTGCTGAAGTCGTGCCGGTGACATCAGGTTCGGCGACCTTAAAAGATGCGCTTAACGAAGCGATGCGTGACTGGGTAACCAATATTGATGACACCTTCTATATAATAGGTACGGTGGCAGGGCCACATCCCTATCCTGCGATGGTACGTGATTTTCAAACCATTATTGGCCGCGAAGCGCATGAACAAATTCAGCAACATGAAGGCCGTTTACCTGATGCTTTAATCGCTTGTGTGGGTGGCGGTTCAAATGCCATTGGTCTTTTTCATCCGTTTCTTGATGATAAAAATGTCGCCATCTACGGTGTAGAAGCGGCAGGAGATGGCATTGAAACGGGTAAACATGCTGCGCCGCTATGTGCAGGTAAACCGGGTGTTTTACATGGAAACCGGACGTATTTAGTCGAAGATGAGAATGGTCAGATTATTGAAACACACTCTATTTCAGCCGGTTTGGATTACCCCGGTGTTGGGCCAGAACACGCCTGGTTAAAAGATATCGGTCGTGCAAAATATGTTGCGATTGATGATAAAGAGGCTTTGCAGGCTTTTCATGATTTAACTAAAATTGAAGGTATTATCCCCGCATTAGAATCCAGCCACGCCTTGGCGTATGCCACTAAATTAGCCCCGACCATGGATAAGGACAAAATCATTATAGTGAACCTTTCTGGTCGTGGAGATAAAGATATCCACACTGTGGCTGACATTGAGGGGATCACGCTGTGATAGATCATGTGAGCCGAATCCAGGCGAGATTTGAATTGCGAGCCAAAGAAGGCCGTAAACTGTTAATTCCGTATTTCACAGCGGGCGATCCGAAACCTGAAAATGCCGTGCCTATGATGCACGCCATGGTTGAAGCTGGAGCTGATTTAATTGAATTAGGTGTTCCTTTTTCAGATCCAATGGCAGAAGGTCCTGTTATTCAAAGAGCGATGGAACGGGCATTAGAATTTAACGTCAGTTTGCGTGATGTGATGGCAATGGTGGCTGAGTTTCGTCAAAAAGACTCAGAAACGCCTGTAATATTAATGGGTTACCTTAATCCAGTGGAAGTAATGGGTTATGCTGAATTTGCTCAAGCGGCAAGTAAAGCCGGTGTTGATGGCCTTTTGACAGTGGATATTCCACCAGAAGAAGCAACAGATTATGTGGCTGCTCTGAAATCAGAGGGAATTGACCGTATTTTCCTGATTGCTCCCACGACATCAGAAGACAGAATTAAAGCAATTAATGATGCCAGCGGCGGTTTTTTGTACTATGTTTCATTAAAAGGTGTGACTGGCGCCGGCCATTTAGATGTAAAAGCAGTACAGGATCGCGTTTCGATGATACGTACATTGACAGAATTACCTGTCGGAGTAGGCTTCGGTATCAAAGATGCAGAATCAGCGGCCAGTATTGCCAGTGCAGCAGATGCTGTTATCGTTGGTAGCGCAATTGTAAAACGTATTGAGGAAAATCTCGATTCAGCCGATAATGCTATTAAAGCGGTGTCTGAATTATTATCAGATATGCGGCAAGCTTTAGATAAATAGAAAAGCTCGATAATTAATATTCCCCCTCCCTCAGGGAGGGGGGTAGGGGGAGGGGATGTTATATCACCCCCTCCCTAGCCCTCCCCTTAAAGGGGAGGGGATACATAAAAAATAAGATAGGGTTTTATATGAATTGGTTTAGTAGATTATTACCAGAACGTATCCGAATTGACGGTGAATCACGTAAGAGTGTGCCGGAAGGTTTATGGACGAAATGCAGCGCCTGTGGTGCGGTGTTGTATCGTGCCGAAATGGAACGTAATTTGGATGTTTGTCCTAAATGTGATCAACATGCTCGTGTTGGTGCCCGTTGGCGTTTAGAAAAATTCCTTGATGAAGAGGGGCGCGTTGAACTGGATGAAAACTTAAAGCCAGTTGATGTCCTTAAATTTAAAGATATCAAAAAATATAAAGATCGCATTACCCAGGCACAAAAAGCGACTAATGAAAATGATGCTTTGATTACTATGAAAGGAACAGTTAAAGGTGTTCCTGTTGTTGCGGCGGCTTTTGAATTTAAATTTATGGGTGGCTCTATGGGCTCTGTTGTTGGCGAACGTTTTGTTCGAGCGGTAAATGTTTGTTTAAAAGAAAATTTACCATTGGTTTGTTATTCAGCCAGTGGTGGTGCACGTATGCAAGAAGCTTTGTTCTCGCTAATGCAAATGGCAAAAACCAGTGCCGCGTTAGCGCGCATGCGTAAACAATCTTTACCTTTCATCTCTATTCTGACTGATCCAACCATGGGTGGCGTATCAGCCAGTTTAGCCATGTTGGGTGATATTAATATTGCTGAACCAAATGCATTAATTGGTTTTGCTGGCCCACGTGTAATAGAGCAAACGGTTCGCGAAGTACTACCGGATGGTTTCCAGCGTAGTGAGTTCTTATTAGAACACGGTGCAGTTGATATGATTGTCGATCGTCGTGATATGCGGGATAAAGTGGCGTCTTTATTAAGCATAATGATGCAACAACCAGCAGCATAAACATGGTTCATCTTTTCCGCTCTAGCGGCGTTATAAACAATTTCAAAAATACTCATTGGGAAGAACATGGATGTTCAAATGCCGAGAAGCACAAGGAAGTGCGTGAGTGGCCTTATTGCCAACTCCGCTTTTTGAAATTGCTTATGCCTTGCTAGAACGAAAAATCTTTCTCATGTTGTACTTGTTTAGTTTTTTATAAAAGGGTGGTGTAAAAACCACCCTTTTCATTTTTGAGTTTGAAATAATGCGGTTTTCGTCTCTTCCTGAATGGTTAAATTGGCAAGAAGATTTGCATCCTTCAGCCATTGAGCTTGGTCTTGAACGCGTCACCGAAGTTTTTAAACGACTACATCCTTCTTTACCTTCAATCCCCGTAATAACCGTAGCTGGCACTAACGGCAAAGGTTCCAGTGTCGCTTTGTTAGAATCTATTTATCAAAACGCAGGTTATCAAACTGGCGCTTATACCTCTCCACATCTTTTACGCTATAACGAACGTATTCATCTTAAAGGTGAAGAGGTTGCTGATGATGTTATTTGCGCAGCCTTTGAACGTATAGACCAGGCTCGGCTTAATCACTTACACCACGACTCTGACGAAGAGATTTCTTTAACCTATTTTGAATTTGGCACTTTAGCGGCATTAGATATTTTTTATCGAGCAAAACCTGATGTAATTATTTTAGAAGTGGGGTTGGGTGGACGACTTGATGTTGTCAATATTATTGATGCAGATGTTGCGCTTATCACTTCAATTGGTATTGATCATACTGGCTGGTTAGGTCATGACAGGGAGACCATTGCAGTAGAAAAAGCAGGAATCATGCGAGAAAATCATCCAGTGATTTTTAGCAGTACCGATATGCCTGATAGTATTGAACAAGTTGCGAATGAAAAGGGCGCAAAGCTATATCGTCGAGGCAAGGATTTTGACTGGCAATTTGGACCGGGTGAAACCGCTGGCACACGTTCATGGAATTGGAAATCAGCTAATAAGCAACGAACCACGCTACCTATGCCAAATATACGCGGACGACATCAAATTGATAATGCTGCAGGTGTGTTAATGGTTGTTGAATGTATGGCAAAAAGTTTACCGGTGAATCAGCAGCAGATAAAGGCCGCATTGCTGTCATATTCTGTTGCCGGGCGTTTTGAATTTCGACCGGGTAATCCTCCACATATACTTGATGTGGCACATAATGCAGACAGCATTGCATGTTTAGCTGAATTGCTGGAACAACAGCCTTGCGCAGGTAAAACCTTGGCTGTAGTAGGGATGCTCGAAGATAAAGCACATGCTGATGCTTTAAGTGAAATATTACCGAAGATTTCTCAGTGGTTTATTGCTGATCTTGATGTATCTCGAGGCATGAAAGCAATTACATTGGCAACGATTGTGGAAAAACTGGACGATAAGGCAAAAGTAGCTTGTTTTACCAGTGTTAAACAGGCGGTTGAAGCAGCACGATCTGCTGCTTCAACTATCGATCGAATTGTTATCTTTGGATCGTTTTATACAGTGGAATTCGCTATGTAGCTCGGAATATAATACGCTCTCAACCAGAACAGGTTTAACCTGCTTTTTGTTATTTAATTAATATTTTTGCCTTATTAGGGGGATTTGTGGAAGAAGGTCGCTTGAAACAACGTTTAGTTGGTGCCGTTGTGCTGGTAGCGTTGGCTGTGATTTTTATTCCTATGCTTCTCAGCGGTGGGCGAGACATGGAAATGCCTGTCTTTGGCAGTAATGTTCCTGAGCGAAGTACAGAAATCACTAATATTAAACATATTGATATTACAGAAATGCAAAAATCAGAACCTCGTCCAATTAATCCAAAAAGAATTCCTATTGCTAAAGGTTTGCCTGAACCCGAAATAGTGAAGAAAAAAAATACCAGGCCGACTACTGAAACAATTGCTAAACTTTCCGAAGTAGAAAAAAAACCAGTTATTAAAGGAACGGTTTGGGCAGTTCAAGTGGGTAGTTTTAATAACAGATCAAATGCATTGGGTTTAAAAGATAAATTACGTAAGAAAAAAATTCATGCCTTTGTCGAGCGTATTATGAAAAATAATAAAGCGGTTTATCGAGTACGAGTGGGACCGGAAATCACACGTAAAAAAGCAGAAGCACTGAAGCTAAAGTTAAAGAAAGAATTTAAGCTCAGTGGTCTGGTTGTTAAACATCCATAATTTAAATAAATGGAAGTGGTATAAAGTTAAATGGTTGTAGCTGACTTAATTGTACTAAGCATTATCATTATATCTGTTGTTATTAGCTTAATGCGTGGCTTTGTAAAAGAAGCTTTGTCATTAGCTGGCTGGTTAGTGTCTTTATGGGTTGCAATGACATTTTCATCAGGAATGGCAGAATTGTTTGGTAGTTCTATTAAAGATCCGACTTTACGTTTGCTTGCAGCATTTGTAAGTTTATTTATATTGTCTTTAATGATCGCTGCAATAATAAATTTCTTTGCAACGCAGTTTATACAAAGAGTTGGCCTTACAGGTGTTGATAGAACAATTGGTGGCGTATTTGGTTTTTTACGCGGCATATTGTTAGTAACAATTATTGTTATGTTACTTGGATTAACAACAATGCCAAAAGAGTCATGGTGGGATGAATCCTTCTTTATGTTTAGATTTGAAGTGATTGCAACATGGTTAAAAGATTTATTACCGAGTGATATAGCTCGATATTTTCAATACTAAATTGAGGCCGCTGCACGAATAGCGAGAAGCTAAATTACTGCGTTGAAAACCAACTCAAAATGCTCACTTACTTAATGTAAGCTCCGCTTTTTCGTTAGTTTCCGCCTTGTACTTTAACTTCTCGCTATTCGTGCAGTGACCTCTAAAATACTTGTTAAGTAATAGGAATAAATATTATGTGTGGAATTATTGGGCTTGTTGGTCACACCCCTGTTAACCAGGCTCTTTTTGATGGTTTAACTGTATTACAACATCGTGGTCAGGATGCTGCTGGTATCGTAACCTGTGAAGATGACCGTATGTATTTGCGTAAAGATAACGGATTGGTCAAAGATGTTTTTCATACCCGGCATATGATGAACTTAAAAGGCAATATTGGTATTGGACATGTTCGCTATCCAACAGCAGGTAGTTTTTCATCCGCTGAAGCACAACCTTTTTATGTGAATTCTCCTTATGGTATTGCACTGGCTCATAATGGTAACTTAACCAATGCAGAAGAACTGAAACGTGATTTATACGTTCAGGATCGTCGCCATATAAATACCAATTCAGACTCTGAAATTTTATTAAATATATTTGCTCATGAATTACAGAAAACAGTAAATCCAAAACTTGATATTACAGCGGATAATATTTTTGATGCCGTCGAAAATGTACATAAACGTTGTAAAGGTGCTTATGCTGTTGTGGCGATGATCACCGGACGAGGTATTGTGGCATTTCGAGATCCTCATGGCATTCGTCCCGTTGCCTTTGGTAAGCGTGAAACAGAAAAAGGTATTGAACATGTTGTTGCATCTGAATCTGTTGCTATCGATTCATTAGATTTTGAAATGGTTCGAGATATTGAACCTGGAGAAGCCATTTTCATAAATCATGAAGGTGAGTTGTTTTCTCGACAATGTGCAGAAAATCCTAAGCTATCTCCATGTATTTTTGAACATGTTTATTTTGCCCGTCCAGATTCAATTATTGATGGAATCTCTGTTTATAAAGCGCGTTTACGCATGGGTGATTACTTAGCTAAAACTATTATGAAGCACTTCCCGAATCATGATATTGATGTGGTGCTTCCTATACCTGATACCAGTCGTACTTCAGCGCTGGAGTTATCTTATACATTGGGTGTGAAGTACAGTGAAGGTTTTATTAAGAATCGCTATATTGCCAGGACTTTTATTATGCCGGGGCAAAAACAACGCAAAAAATCAGTACGTCAGAAGTTGAATCCAATTGAACTAGAATTCAAGGGCAAGAATGTTTTACTTGTTGATGACTCTATTGTCCGTGGTACAACATCTGCACAAATTATTCAGATGGCACGTGATTCCGGTGCAAATAAAGTGTACTTCGCATCTGCAGCGCCACCCGTGCGTTATCCTAATGTCTATGGTATTGATATGCCGGCAGCTCATGAACTTATTGGTCATGGTCGTGACATTAATGCAATCGCAAAAGAAATTGGAGCCGACAGATTGTTTTATCAGGAACTTGATGACTTGATTGAAGCTGTACGGAAAAAGGCTCCAAATATTAAAGAGTTTGATACATCGGTTTTTAATGGTGTATATGTAACAGGTGATATTGATGAGGCCTATTTAAAACACATTGAATCATTAA
>JAGLTQ010000020.1 GCA_023135195.1 Gammaproteobacteria bacterium
GCTTCTAAATGCAACATTTTCTTGTCATCAACTTGATCCATTGCACCTTTCGGTATGTTTGGCATTCCGGGCAATTTACCCATCAAGCTAGCTATACCACCCATATTTTTCATCTGATTAAGTTGGTCACTGAAATCTTCTAAATCAAAGCCTTTGCCTTTTTTGATTTTATTGGCCAGTTTTGCCGCTTTGACAGTGTCGACACTGCTTTGAACATCTTCGACCAAACTAACAACATCACCCATGCCCAGGATTCGTGACGCAATACGCTCCGGATGGAAAGGCTCTAATGCCGACATCTTCTCGCCCACACCAATAAACTTAATCGGCTTACCGGTAATAAAACGTGTTGAAAGTGCTGCACCACCACGCGCATCACCATCTGTTTTGGTCAGGATGACACCGGTTAATGGCAAGGCATCATTAAAGGCTTTGGAGGTATTAGCAGCATCTTGCCCGGTCATACTATCAACCACAAACAGGGTTTCTGCCGGGTTTACAGCTGCGTGCAGGCGCTTGATTTCACCCATCATTTCATCGTCAACATGCAGGCGACCTGCAGTATCAATAATTAAAACATCGTTATTTTGAATTTTTGCTTCTTTGATTGCAGCGTTTGCGATGTCGACAGGATCTTGCTCGATAGTAGAAGGGAAAAAGTTAGCCCCTACTTCTGTTGCGACCGTTTCCAGCTGTTTGATTGCGGCTGGACGGTATACGTCGGCACTCACAACCATGACGGACTTTTTCTGTTTTTCTTTTAACCAAAGCGCAAGTTTTGCAACCGTTGTCGTTTTACCCACACCTTGTAAGCCCGCCATTAAAATGACCGCGGGAGGCGTTACACTTAAATTGAGGCTTTCATTAGCCTCACCCATTATGGCTGCTAGCTCATCATTAACAACTTTAACCAGAGCTTGTCCGGGAGTCAGGCTCTTTAGCACCTTATCTCCAAGTGCTTTTTCTCTCACATGCTCGATAAATTCTCGAACTACTGGCAGAGCAACATCGGCTTCGAGTAATGCCATGCGCACTTCACGCATCGTATCTTTAATATTGTCTTCTGTGAGGCGACCAACACCGCGTAAGTTACGGACTGTTTGGCCAAGTCGTTCTGATAAACTATCGAACATAATGCTTTATTCCTGCAAAAATACATTAAAAAACGTAAGAAACTCCGATTTCACAGAGATTACTCATATCCAGAACGGATGATTATAGCTTAAATTCAGGAATGAAATAAAAGAGAAAAATAATTTGAAAAAAGCTAGATAACCTGAGCTGCATATATAAAAATGCACGTCATTCCCGCGTGCCTTTAGCGGGAATCTAGCAGTTTAAACAGGGTGGATTCCGGCTAAAAATCACACCGGAATGACGATATTTTAAAGATTGAGAATATTTACTACTATAATTTTCTTATGCAAATTTGAGGTTAGATAATAAAACTTTGACCCGAGGAGAGCGGATGAATAGTGTGTGTCGAAATTGCCTTTTGACATTCGCCAAATATCAGACCTTCAGCACCGGGTTTATTATGGCTAATATAAACTTCAGGCTTATGATTTAGTTTCGCTAAATCCAGACCCAATAATTCCGCACAATAATGACCAGACAAATGACACAGTTCAATGTCTTTGTTTGCAAAAGCTGACTCAACGATCAGTAAATCCAGTTTCTCACGCTTGTTTAATGCAGCCCAAAAGGTGTCATTCGTCGTGGTATCGCCACTGAAAGCAAACGCCCCCGTTTCTGACTCAACACGATAACCCACACCAGATACAATATGATTAACTTCAATCATTTCTATTTTTCGATCGTTTAATTCGATGGTTTCACCCACTTCCATAACCTGATATTGCATTACGGGATGTTCAGAATCAGGCAAACGGGAAAAATCAGGCCAAATGACATTATTAAAAATATGCTTTTTTAATGCATTGATAGTAGCCGCAAGCCCATGAATAATAATAGGTTCTTTTATATTATCGAACATTGTATCAACCAAAAATGGGATGCTGGTGATGTGATCAAGATGGGAATGGGTCAAAAAAATATGACGAATGCACGACATTGCCTGCAAATTCAAGTCACCTAGACCCGTACCAGCATCAATTATAATATCTTCATCCAGCAGTAATGTTGTTGTCCGCAGTTGCCCGCCAACACCTCCGCTACAGCCCAAAACTTTCAACTCCATGAACGGATACTTCCCCTGATTACCACATGATTTTTTAAATAAGCCTATTAAGTCGTTATCCTAATAAAGCGGGTATTTTATGACGCTAATACTGCCATAGCTAAGTAAAACAAAATGCTACTCGGGTCACAAGTCATTTACATGCACTTAGCCTATATTACCTTCCTATTGACGAAGTTTTTCTAATATTTGACGATTAATACACCGAAGTTATGTAAGTTAATAAATAATTGCTCCACAATCAGTATATTACTTATCAACGTCTTCAAAGTTGCGTTTCCTTATGCGATCATGAGCTAATGAGACGAAAAATATGATAACAATAAATACAACTCTATCCATTTTACTTTATGCCATTGCTACAGGTTTGCTACTGAAGCAATGGTTAGTCGTTAAAAGTGGCTCTAATAAGCTGCCATTATATATTGCTGTAGCAGCGGTTATTTTTCATGCTTTCACACTGCTCACTGTTATTTTTACCTCGCAAGGTGTTGATATTGGATTCTTTAGTGCGCTGACTTTTACCGCCTGGTTAATGGCAACATTACTCGTTATCGCCAGCTTTTCTCTACCCATTGGCTGTTTAGGTTTACTGGTTTACCCTTTTGCTCTGGTTACGCTTCTTTTTAGAGCTTTCAGCGAACAACAACATGTTTTAACCGATGCACTTGTTCCGGGTTTACAAACACATATTTTATTTTCACTACTTGCTTATAGTGTGCTGAGCATTGCCGTTGCCCAGGCTATCCTTCTATATATACAAGACAAGTATTTACACAATAAACATCCTTCCGGTTTTTTACAGAGTTTGCCATCACTTGAAACCATGCAAATTTTATTATTTCGGATCATTGCCCTGGGCGTTATCGTTTTAACTATTTCTTTACTCAGCGGCTTTATTTATCTCGATGACATGTTTGCACAACACCTGGTACACAAAACAATTTTGTCACTCATTGCATGGGCTGTGTTTGTTGTATTACTGATTGGACATTACAAATTTGGCTGGCGTGGAAAAATTGCCATCAAGTGGAGTCTCTCAGGATTTACACTGCTTATGTTGGCCTATTTTGGTAGTAAGTTCGTCATTGAGTTGGTGCTCCCATAATCACTTAGACATAAACTCATCGGCTGCTGGCATGCTCTGTGCCAGTTATTATTGCGGAATCACTTGACACTTTGCCCCGTAATACATCTAATTAGCTTATTGTAATTACAGAAGGTTAT
>JAGLTQ010000200.1 GCA_023135195.1 Gammaproteobacteria bacterium
CATAACCGCATCCTTAAAGTTGCACGCACCATTGCTGATTTAAATGATGAAGAATCAATTTCCATGCATCATATTAGTGAAGCGATTGGTTATCGACGACTTGATCGAGGTTTTACGAACTAAATAAAAGTCCCGAATACCGGATCACACTCTGGCAGGGTAAATCAAGCAAAACGGATCCACCATAAGCCGTAAGAGTTGGATCCATCGTGTTACCCCTTGATCCAACCTACAGTGTATTCTTGCTCTCACTTCCACCATGGCTTAAATAAAAATGTCAACATCGACCTGCACCCCTGTTTCAGCATAAAATAGATTCTTTGTTTTCCAGATAACTCAGGTCAAAAATACTTCGTGAAGTTAAATCCTCAGCAACATGCTGCCGTTCGTTATATTGATGGCCCTTGCCTCGTACTAGCGGGCGCAGGCAGTGGTAAAACCGGCGTTATAACGCAAAAAATTGCCTACCTCATTGAAGAATGTGAAATTAATCCACGTAATATCGCAGCAGTGACCTTCACCAATAAATCTGCACGTGAAATGCAAACGCGTGTTTCAAAATTATTAGGTAAAGGAAAAACCAAGGGCTTGCGTGTTTCAACCTTCCATACTCTTGGCCTGGATATCATACGAAAAGAACTCGACAACCTGCCGTATAAAAAAGGTTTTTCGATTTATGATAATCAGGATTCGTTAGCCTTGATTAAACAATTAATGAAGCTGGCCTTTGCTGATCCCGATGGAAAAACAGACAGTATCTTGTGGCAAATATCGCGCTGGAAAAATGCCTTTGTTTTACCCGACCAGGCACTACAAGAAGCTAATGGTGATGCTCTTTTAACCGTCGCCGCAAGTGTTTACGAACAATATAATCATCACTTACAAACTTATAATGCAGTGGATTTTGATGATCTTATTATGATTCCTGTTTTATTACTTCGTGACAATGAAGAAGTTAAACAACGTTGGCGAAATCAAATTCGTTATTTGTTAGTGGATGAGTACCAGGATACCAACGCAACACAATATGAACTGGTTAAACTCATTGTTGGAAAAGTTGCAAACCTGACTGTGGTGGGTGATGACGATCAATCCGTTTATTCCTGGCGCGGAGCACAACCGGAAAACTTAAATCTGTTAAAAGAAGATTACCCGATGCTTAAAGTCATTAAGCTTGAACAAAATTATCGTTCAACCGGTTGTATCTTGCAGTGTGCAAATAAACTTATTTCAAATAACCCGCATATTTTTGAAAAAAATCTGTGGAGTGATTTGGGTTTTGGCCAACCTGTTCGAATCTTAAAATGCCGCCATGAAGATGATGAAGCAGATCAAATTGTTGCTGAACTTAATCATCATCAATTTGTAAACCGTACACCGCATAAAGATTATGCAATCCTTTATCGCGGCAATCATCAATCTCGTGTATTTGAACGACAACTACGTGAAAACAATATTCCCTATTCTTTAAGTGGCGGCATGTCCTTTTTTGCTTATAGTGAAATTAAAGACATCATGTCTTACCTTCGTTTAATTGCAAACCCGGATGATGATAATGCTTTTTTACGCATCGCCAATGTACCGCGACGTGAAATTGGACCAACCAGTTTAGAAAAATTAAGTAACTTTTGTAGCAAATATAATCACAGTTTATTTTCTGCTTGTTTTGATTCTTTCTTACGTGAAAGCGTCGGAAATCGTGCAAGCTCTAATTTATCTCAATTTGCTGAGTGGATAAAAGATTATTCATTACGTTCTGAATCTTTGGCTGAAAACGAAAGCCCCGCAACCATTGTCAAAGAACTTATTACTAACATTGATTATGAACGCTGGTTAATTGATACCAGCAAAGATGAAGCAGATGCCACTCGTCGCATGGATAATGTAAACGAACTTGTGAGTTGGCTGGAGCGCTTAGCAGCAAAAGATCCCGAAGCTGATCTTGCAACACTGATTGCCAAGTTAACGCTGTTGGACACATTAGATCGTGACAGCGATGATAAAGATGAAAACAAAGTTCATTTAATGACCTTACATGCATCAAAAGGACTTGAGTTCCCTCATGTTTTTTTAGTCGGTGTTGAAGAAGAAATTTTACCTCACCGAAACAGTATTGAAGAAGATAATATCGAAGAAGAACGTCGTCTTGCCTATGTAGGTATTACCCGCGCACGTAAAACACTCACCATTAGTTTTGCCAGTAAGCGTAAACGCTATGGTGAAATTATTGATTGTGAGCCGAGTCGTTTTCTTGAAGAATTACCAGAAGATTTATTACAGTGGAGTGGTGCCGGTATTGAATTACCCGAAGAAGAAGAAAAGGCGCGGGGGATGGCCAGCATTGCAGATTTAAAAAGTATGTTGGCTAATAGTTAGAACAAGGTAGCTATTCAGTTAAAGCTTGGATGTTGTAACCACACGTCTGAAATGACAGAAGCAATCTCCAACTACAGTGCTCTGATTATAAGATTGCCACGCTATGCTCGCAATGACAGCAGACAAAAAAAAGCCAGTTATAAAAACTGGCTTTTTAATATCTAACGTTAAGCGTTAAAAACTACTTACTACCATCAACCATATATGTAACAGCAGCCTTAACATCATCATCACTCAGGCTAGCATTACCGCCCTTAGCTGGCATACCTTTAAAACCATTAATAGCATGATCAAATAAAGTACTCTCACCTTGTGCTATACGTGCTTTCCATGCGTCTTTATCAGCAAACTTAGGTGCGCCTGCTACACCAGAGACATGACATGCAGCACAAGATGCGCTGTAAGTGCCTTTTCCATCGACAGAAGCAGAAGGTGCAGATGTAGTTGCCGCTGCAACAGGTACAGTACCAATATTCACCTCACCAAAAGGTTTAATACGATCGATTGTTGCAGACTCGACCATTGAATCAACAGCAGCATTTGCTGAAGCTATGCTAAAAATAAAAAATGCTGTTAAAGCGCCACCTACCGTAAGCAAAGTACTAAATACATTACGATCTTCTTGATTAGTCATACTATTCACCTTTTCAATTTTTACCTAACATTTCAAAGATTAGGTAAAAGTATACAAATTTGCTAAACCACTCTTTCCCTAACCAGCCAGCATCCAAAAATTTGCGAAATTATAGCGAGAAAGCATGGCCTGAGCCAGTACATTGCACTTTTCGAAGTATCAGACAGGATAAATACAAAATATCTCTTATTCTCCCTGACAAACACAATAACCTATATTTTATATGGCTTTATTAAAATCGTTATTCTTCCTTTTTTTACTTAAATATCCGGTTATCAAGAAAGTAAGTGCTTCATTGATATAAGACGATCATGTCTGCAAATAAATCAGATATAATTCGCCAATAATGCGCCTGTAGCTCAGTTGGATAGAGTGTCGCCCTCCGAA
>JAGLTQ010000201.1 GCA_023135195.1 Gammaproteobacteria bacterium
CGTAATGCCAGACTTAAACCGGCTGCGCCACCACCAATGATAAGAATATCTGTATTATGCTGCATGAAAAACGTGATTCTCTATATCGTTATAATGAAAGGTGTTAAAGTGAGTTTGTAATGATTTTACCTGAATAAAGTATGAAAAAAACAGGATAAAAACAGCTATAACAAAGAAAATTCGTAGTGGAATACCTTACATAAAGAAAAAATTGATTAGCTGTGAACTCTATCCCGTCTTTAATGTCTATTTTGATGTTCGGGAACCTTTAAAAGCATGAAGGATAAGGAATAACCCGAATGGGTGAAAGAAACATAGATCAAGCGCTGGTTGAGCGTGTACAGAAAGGTGATAAGAAAGCATTCGACATATTGGTACTTAAATACCAACAACGTGTTATGAATATTTTGTCCCGTTATGTCCGCGATCCCTCTGAAGTACAGGATTTAGCGCAGGAAACTTTTATCAAAGCATACCGTGCCTTAGCAACATTTCGTGGCGACAGTGCTTTTTATACCTGGGTTTATCGTATTGCGATAAATACCGCAAAGAATTTTATTGTGGCGCAGGGACGTCGTCCACCCAGAGATGATATTGAAGCTTCAGAAGCTGAGCAATACACAGGGGCGGATGGATTACGAGAACATGCCTCTCCAGAAAGAATTTTACTCAAGGATGAAATCGCCGAAATGGTTTTCAGTACCATTGATGAGTTGCCTGAAGATTTAAAAATGGCGATTACATTAAGAGAAATTGAAGGTTTAAGCTATGACGAAATTGCTGAGACCATGTCCTGTCCAATTGGTACGGTAAGATCGCGTATCTTTAGGGCACGAGAAACAATTGATGAAAAACTAAAACCATTATTAAATTAATATTGACTGGCTAGATGTAAATAACTCGACATAAGAGATATAAATTATGAACGATAAAACTGACAAACTTTCTGCCTTGATGGACGGAGAATTACGTGATCAGGATAAATGGTGTGAACGACTTGCTGCAGATACTGAGATGCAAGACGTGTGGCATCGTTACCATTTAGCGCGTGATGTAATGAAAGGGCAGTTATCAGAATTTCCTACATTGGATGTTTCTGCTGCGGTAAGTGAATCATTAAAAAATGAGCCAGCTATTCTTACACCAATTTGGCGCCGTTTAAATCCTCGCTACGTTATGAAACAAGCGGCGGGTTTAGCTGTTGCTGCAGCGGTTGGTACGGTTGCGGTGCTAAGTGTACAACAAGCACAGCTAGCACCAGTTGATAACAACACTATCGCAACAGCAAAGGGTGCACCAAGCTCATATCAAGTAGCATCACAAAGACAACCAGGTCAAATCCGACAAGTGAGTTTTACTACTCGTCAAAAATTAGATGCCGCTGTTGAATCAAAGCTCAGTGGTTACCTGGTAAATCATAATGAATTTTCCACTTCGGTACGTATGAGTGGTGTAATGCCATATACCCGGATAGTAAGTTTTGTACCTACGACTGCTTCTAAACAGGTTAATAATGATAAATAAGTTTGTTTCACTCTTTGCGCTATTTTTAATTTCTTTTGTCGCGATTGCAGAACATCCTAAAGGGGATGTGGAAAAGTGGTTAGCTAAAATGCATAACGCTGCTCACATGCTTAACTATGATGGCAAGTTTGTCTATGGTGAGAATAATAAGTTGACCTCCATGCAAATTATTCACAGCGTGGATAAAAATGGTGAGTTTGAACGACTGATTTCACTTGATGGAAGTGGTCGTGAAGTAATTCGTAGCGGTGATACTGTTACCTGTATTTTGCCCGATAAAAAATCTGTTGTTGTTGATAAAAGTCGACCTGATACTGAGTTTCCACCGACTTTCCCTCTTAAAATTAAAGAACTATCAAAATACTATAATTTTCATTTTGGTAAAGATGGCATGGTTGCTGGCCGTTCGGCAGTAAAACTCATGATTAAGCCCAAAGATAAATATCGTTACAGTCATACTCTTTGGATTGATGCAAAATCAGGTTTACTGCTAAAGGATCACCTTATTGGTGACAATGGAAAAATAGTTGAACAATTTATGTTTACCCAAATTAATTACCCGGATGTAATTAAAGTAAATCGTTCGCTTGCGACTAATCAAAATAAAAAATTTACATGGTATGAAGCTAAGGATTTCAAAGCTAAAAAAGAAAGCAACAAAAGTATGAGTTGGAAAGTAATGGAAGTTCCAGCAGGATTTGTTCCTGGTGTTAAGCGTCACCATAATATGACCGTGAGTGCCATGCCGGTAGAACATTTTATGTATTCAGATGGATTATCTTCAGTTTCTATTTTTGTCGAAAAGAAAATGGACCAAAGTAAAAATCTTATAGGTGGTTCAACTATGGGTGCTATTAATGCATATGGTCGAGCGATTGGAAAATATCATGTGACAGTTGTTGGTGAGGTACCTCATGCGACCGTAAAAATGATTGGCGATTCAGTTGAGCATGTTAAGTAATATATGATTACTGAAAATGCCACAGTCGTTTCTATCGAAAATAATCAAACCTGGATTGAAACTCAAAGAAAATCTGCGTGCGGTCAATGCAGTGCAAATAAAGGGTGTGGTACATCAGTATTATCAAAAGTTATTGGCAATAAACTTTCAAAAATGAAAGCAATAAATAAAATAAATGCACAAGTAGGTGATGAAGTTATAGTCGGTTTAAATGAATCATCCCTGTTAAAAGGTGCTTTTGTGATCTATATGTTACCCCTGTTATTTTTATTCCTGTTCTCAATTGTAGGACAGTTTGTCGCCCAAAACATTGGAATTCCTAATGATGAGTTACTCGTTATTATTTTTGCAGCAGTTGGTTTTTTTCTTGGCATGAAAAAAGTAAAAAGTTTCTCTACTTCTATTGAGAAGAATGAAAGTTACCAACCGGTCATATTAAAAAAATCAACCCATTCATCTGTTCTTGTAAATTTGTAAACATTTAAAAGTGAGTAATATTATGTCGATGCCTGTGATTAAAAAGGTAGCTGCTATAACAAGTTTATTTCTGTTCGCATTCATGAGTTTTAATGCTTCTGCAAAAATGTCAGGCTTGCCTGATTTCACCCATTTAGTGGAAAAATATAGTGATGCAGTTGTAAACATCAGTACCACACAAAAAATAAAAAAACGTAGCGGTACACCACATCAAATTCCAGGTTTACCTCAAGATGGTCCTTTTGGAGATTTGTTCCGTAAGTTTTTTGAACAACAAAATTTTAAGAAAAATAGTTATCCTGACAGCAAAGAACCCCCTTTCATTCAAACAAGACAAACAAATGACTCATTAGGCTCTGGTTTTATTATTGACTCAGATGGTTACGTTGTTACAAATCACCATGTAATACGAGATGCGGATA
>JAGLTQ010000202.1 GCA_023135195.1 Gammaproteobacteria bacterium
GTCGGGTCAACACAATCGATGAGCAACTTAGGATGACTCACGAATTTTTTGAACGCTTATTAGAAAAGGAGGAAATAGCAGCATGACAGAAGCCGCTCTAGTGGACCCTGCTATTACACAATTACATCCACAACAACAAGAAACCAGGAAACCTTTAAAAGCTTGCGTAGAAGAAGCAATGCAAGGTTACTTTAAACAACTAGAAGGTCATACAACCAATGATCTTTATCAATTAGTGTTAAATGAAATAGAAGAACCCTTATTTCGCAGCGTTTTGGAACACACTCGAGGCAACCAGAGTAAAGCCTCGGAATTACTGGGAATTAACCGCGGTACCTTACGCAAAAAATTAAAAATGTATGGTTTGAACGACTAAGTCAAAATACATTTCAGCCACGAAGGACACCAAGTACACGAAGATTTTAAAATAATTATTTCTTTGTGTTCTTCGTGTCCTTCGTGGCTAATACTCTATCTACTTTTAAATTACGGAAAACATCATGTCAAAAATCACCCGTGCCTTAATCAGTGTCTCGGATAAATCCGGTATTGTTGAATTTGCAAAAAGCCTGTACACCTATCACGATATCGAGATCCTATCGACGGGTGGTACTGCTAAATTATTAGCGGATAATGGTGTTCCCGTTATTGAAGTTTCAGATTACACCGGTTTTCCTGAAATGATGGATGGCCGCGTTAAAACATTGCATCCTAAAATTCATGGAGGTCTGTTAGGTCGTCGTGGTACTGACGAAGCCGTCATGAAAGAACATGATATTCCACCTATTGATATGGTGGTGGTTAACCTTTATCCCTTTGAAGAAACGGTAGCAAAAGAAGATTGTAGTTTGGAACTTGCCATTGAGAACATCGACATTGGCGGACCGACTATGTTGCGTTCTGCTGCAAAAAATCATGCTGCAGTAACTGTTGTCGTTGATGCAAATGACTACAGCCGGATATTAAATGAAATCAAAGATAATAATGGTGAAGTAAGTGATGCCACTCGTTTTGACTTAGCCGTTAAAACGTTTGAACATACTTCACATTATGATGGTGCCATTGCTAACTACTTAGGCTGTATTGAAGCAGATGGAAGTAAAACCACCTTCCCGCGCACCTTCAATAGCCAATATCATAAAACGCAGGAAATGCGTTACGGTGAAAACCCGCATCAAGCAGCCGCATTTTATATTGAAAGCAATCCTGCCGAAGCCAGCATTGCAACAGCGAAGCAACTTCAGGGCAAAGAACTTTCTTACAATAATATTGGTGATACCGATGCAGCATTGGAATGTGTAAAACAATTTAACGACGGCCCAAGTTGCGTAATCGTTAAACATGCGAACCCTTGTGGTGTGGCAACAAGTCATAATATTTTAGAAGCTTATGAACTCGCTTATGCAACTGATCCAGAATCAGCCTTTGGTGGCATTATCGCTTTTAATCAGGAACTCGACGGTGATACAGCCAGCACAATCGTAGAACGTCAATTTGTTGAAGTCATCATTGCACCTAAAATCAGTGCAGAAGCTATTAAAGCAGTCGCAAAGAAAAAGAATGTGCGTTTACTTGAATGTGGTGAATGGTCTGATAACAAAGAGCACCGATTAGATTTTAAACGCGTAAACGGTGGTTTGCTTGTTCAGGATGCTGACCTGGAGTTATACAACGAGCTTAAGGTTGTTACCAAGCGCAAGCCAACCGATGAAGAAATGAAAGATTTATTATTCACCTGGCGCGTTGCAAAATTTGTAAAATCTAATGCCATTGTCTACGGTAAAAATGGTATGACCATTGGTGTTGGTGCAGGCCAAATGAGCCGGATTAACTCAGCCCGTATTGCTGGAATTAAAGCTGAACATGCAAGCCTTGAAGTAAAGGGTTCGGTTATGGCAAGTGATGCTTTCTTTCCCTTCCGCGATGGTCTAGACCAGGCCGCTGAAAATGGTATTACTGCCGTTATTCAACCCGGTGGCTCAATGCGTGATGATGAAGTTATTGCAGCAGCAAATGAACATAACATTGCGATGGTCTTCACAGGCATGCGTCACTTCCGACATTAAGTACCTGTTAGCCACGAAGATCACGAAGGACACTAAGAAAAAACATTAAAAGCTTAAAAAACACGGGGGACAAGGTGAAACCGAAGATTGAGAGAGAGACTAGCCCGGCTCACACCGGGAAATAATTTATATACTTTCATCGTTCCCCGTGCCCACTGTAGTTCGGTAATGTTTTACTTGGTGTCCTTCGTGGCTAATATTCAGAAACAAGAACGTGACTCTACACCACCCTCGACACCTTTCATGATTTCAAACTGATCTTTTATTTGACCTGACTTATTTATAAAGTAGGCTTTTAATTGTTTTTGTTTCACATCAAAAATCATTGATCCAGCTTCTTGTAATGAATGAGGCATTGCCGGGTGATCTAATGGACCATTATCAACTTTGGATGAAGAACCTATAACAGTATAAATAGTTCCTGAGTTAGCGCTAATATTATTTTCTTTTTTCTTATATTTATTATCTTTTGATTGTTCTCTAATCATAGAGTTAGCAAACGTTGATGAAACATCATAATGACAATTAATTAACTCAGAACGTTCATACATGTGACTATGCCCGGAAAAAACCAGGTCAACTCCAGCCTCTTCTAATAAAGGAAGTATGTTTTCTCTTACCGTAAATAAACGACCACGGCTATCCCGTTTATTATCTGAATTATGTGATCCTTTTGTATAAGGAGGATGATGAGAAAATGCTATTAGCCATTGTTGTTTTGTTTCTTTTAAATCTTTTTTTAACCAGCTTAACATTTTACCATCAACATCAAGATCACTCCCTTCTGTATCTAATATAACAAAATGTATATTGGCATAATCAAATGAATAATAATGCTCGCTAGCAGATGCAACACCACCACTTTCAGCTTTTGTGGGGAAAGTGAAAATATCAAAAAAGACCCAGCGCCGTGCATCATGATTGCCGTAAATCGGCCATACCGGTGTATTACGTAAAATAGATTTATAGGGTTCAAAAAAACCCGCCTGAAATTGATCATTGCTGCCTGAACGATAGGCGTTATCACCGGTTGTTAACCAAAAATCGATAGGTGATAAATCCAGTGATGAACGAGGATTTTTCTTAATCCAGCTTAGCATTGAATCTCGTACCTGTTCCTGAATAATATTTGCATAACCCTGATCACCCGTTACCCAAAATCTAACATGATTGTCGCTATCTGCTTTTATTTCCGGTGCTGTTTTAAACCAAAAATTCTGTCCTTTAAAACTTTCTTTATTTTCATCACCTACGCTATAAAAATACTTTGTCGCGGGCTTCAAATCTGTCAATCGAATTTCGTGCTCTTCACCCGAAACAGTTTCACGCTGGATTTTATCTAATTGGCCAGGTGTTATGCCATAGCGTACAACCCCAACAAACTTATTTTCACTTTGCCACCGTAAAGTCACCGCATTAGAAGACATCATTTGCAAGTAAGGTTCACGCACACCAGAATAAAAGCCATCCAGCCATATTTGAGTCGGTCGACCGACGGCATATAGTACGAGCAAAGCTAAGATGATGAATCCTAACCGTTTTAATATTCGTAACAATAATGCCATTTTTAATCCCTTTAACGATGTATCAATCTATCTAAATAGTGTCTAGTTTACAAATTCCAGAGTATTTCGCTATCATCGGAACTTTATTCTATATAAAATACTCTATAGAAATCACATCATACACAACTGGACAACTATGCATAACATTCCTCGCCTGTTTCGCTTTATTTTAATCGCAACAGGAATCAATTTACTTATCTTTTTTGTCCTGCGTTTTGGTTTATATTGGTATTTTCAAACGCCTACTGATCCCATTTCTGCTGCCGAATTATTTCAAGCATTCTATCTTGGATTAAAATTTGACCTGCGCCTGAGTTTAATGATGACACTGCCCTTATTTATTTTCGGTGGCATACGTTTTCTTAGCCCTTTTGAATATAACTCTACCCGTCGCTTTTGGTTATTTATTCAGGGTACTATTTTTACGGTTATTTTATTCGTTTACTTTATCAACTTTGCACATTTTAGCTACCTGCATAAACCCCTTGATGCCTCAGCAATCCGTTTTTTACAAAATTTCGGCATCTCAATGGAAATGGCCTGGTCCACCTACCCTATTGTTTGGTTAAGCCTGTTAATTTTAGCCGTGACTACGGCTTATGTTTATAGCCTTAATAAAGTTATTAAGTATTTTTCAGATGCACTCGTGCCTATGCATACACGTAAACGAAAAATACTCCTGGGTGTGATCAGTAGTCTAATTGTTATTTTTGGGCTATACGGTAAAGTTTCTTATTATCCGCTACGTTGGAGTGATGCTTTTTTTAGTACGCACAACTTTGCACCGACTGTCAGCATGAATCCGATTTTATATTTTTTAAACACTTTAAAAAATCGTGACATCAGTTTTGATTTAAATAAAGTGGAAGAAGTTTACCCTGAAGTTGCTGCTTACCTTGGTGTTACAAAGCCCAATGTTAATACTTTAAATTTCACTCGAACTATCACGCCAACAAAACGTTTTAAACAGCCGCCAAATGTTGTGATGGTCATATTAGAATCCTTTTCAGCATATAAATCAGGTGTCTCGGGTAATCCCCTCAACCCCACTCCATATATTGATGACTTAGCGAATAATGGCATCTACTTTAATAATTTTTATACGCCAAGTACCGGTACAGCTCGTTCAGTTTGGACTGCTGTTACTTCTATACCTGATATTGAAGCCAACAAAACATCAACTCGTAATCCATTAATCGTAAATCAAAACACATTGATTAATGCCTTCAAAGATTATGAGAAACTTTATTTTATTGGAGGTAGTGCAAGTTGGGGAAATATACGCGGATTACTCTCAGCAAATATTCCTGGTTTACAACTTTATGAAGAAGGCAGTTACAGTGCTCCGCGAATGGACGTTTGGGGTATTTCTGATCTACATTTATTTGAGGAAGCTAACAGCGTATTAAAAACTCAAAGCGAACCCTTCTTTGCCATTGTACAAACATCTGGTAATCATCGCCCTTACAACATCCCAGAAGACAATCGCGGCTTTATTACTAAAACTATTAGTAATAAAGAAGCCAAAAATTATGGTTTCCAAAGCAGCGATGAATACAATGCATTCCGTTTCCTCGATCATAGTGTTGGCTTTTTTATGCAACAAGCAAAAAACGAAAAATATTTTGATAACACTATTTTTGTTTTCTTTGGTGATCACGGCGTAAACGGTACAGGGAAACACATGACACCTGCACAACGTCAATTGCACATCAACGCATTGAATGTTCCGTTTATTATCTATTCACCAAAAACTTTAAAACATAAAACATATACTTTTGCTGCAAGTGAAGTTGATGTCTTACCAACTTTAGCCAGCCTCGCAGGATTTCCTCATAGCAACAGCACCTTAGGTTCTGACTTGTTAGATCCAAACATTAATAAGAACCGTTATGTCTTTACCATGGCGCATAGCAAACCGTTGATAATTAGTCTTGTTGGGGAAAATAAAATGTTCTCAGATAATATTCTAAATACAAAACCCACCTTGCATGATTTGAATTCTCAAACACCGAGAAAAGATATTAGTAAAGATAATTCAAAAGAAGCTGAAAGACTTAAACGCTTAACCTTTGGGATTTATGAGACGATTAAATATATGAGGTATCATAACGGGTCTAAATAGCATTTGTTATGTCCGGTCTTGGCCCAGACTGTGTGAAAAC
>JAGLTQ010000203.1 GCA_023135195.1 Gammaproteobacteria bacterium
TGTCCTTTAGATAACCGTTTCTTTTTCCTACTTGTGACACCACACGTTCTGCGCCGATACTTAAGGCTTCTTTTAGACCCGCAGCTATATCTTGTTCAGTTAATGATTTTTTATTTAAACCATTTAATAACGCCGAACCGGAATTAAGCCATTGTTTTTGTTGTTTATCACTAATGGCGCAAGCATTTAATGAAAGGGTAAATAAAACAAGAATAATAACTTGATAAGAATTTTTTAAATTTTTCATATTAACTAACCTTTTTAAAAATTAAATCCCACACACCATGACCTAACCGTTGGCCGCGTTGTTCAAACTTGGTTAATGGCCGATACCCGGGTCGAGGTAAGAACTGTTCTTTACCTGCTGTGTTTTCAAAACCTTCAGATTCATTCATAACACGCATCATATGTTGTGCGTAATGTTCCCAATCGGTCGCCATATGAAAAAGGCCACCCACTTTAAGTTTTTTTCTTAACAGCTGAACAAATTCATTTTGTACTATACGACGTTTATGATGACGTTTTTTATGCCAGGGATCAGCAAAAAATAAATACACCGCATCAAGCGACTCATCAGTAATCATTTGCTTTAGTACATCAACCGCATCGTCATTTATAACTCGTACATTCGTTAAACCGCGTTCTTCAATTTGTAATAATAAATTACCAACACCGGGGCTATGTACTTCAACACCAATATAATTTTGCTCCGGATTATTCGAAGCCATATCGGCCAGCGAGGCACCGTTACCAAAACCAATTTCTAATATTGTAGATGCTGAACGTTGAAAAATATCAGGCAGGTTTATCGCTTTATTCTGAAGTGATAAGCCATAGATTGGAAAGAGATGATCAAGTGCACGCTGCTGCCCAGCGGTTAAACGACCTTCACGTTTAACAAAAGAGCGAATGCGTCGGATGAATGTTTTTTCTTCAGGCATATATGTAATTGACATAGCTATGTATTTTAACGCAAAGAACGCAGAGACGCAGAGGGCGCAAAGTTAAAATATGAAAAAGAAGTCACCAGTAAAAGACCATTAATCGTAAGTTTAAAACAAAAATTTCTTTTAAATTTACAGGTTTTCTTTGCGTCCTCTGCGTCTCTGCGCCCTTTGCGTTTCATCCCATACTTAAAAAAATGTACCATCGACAGGTGACGATGCACTTGCATAACGTTTACGTGGCATACGGCCAGCGAGGTAAGCTTCGCGTCCTGCTTCAATGGCCTTTTTCATTGCTGATGCCATTAAAACAGGATTTTTTGCTGCTGCAATGGCTGAGTTCATCAACACACCATCACAACCTAACTCCATTGCAAAAGCTGCATCTGATGCAGTGCCTACACCCGCATCAATGAGTACAGGAACTTTTAATTCTTCAATAATAAATTTAATACCGTATGGATTTTGTACACCTAAACCTGAACCAATTGGTGCGGCTAATGGCATAACGGCAACACAACCGATGGCTTCTAATTCTTTAGCGATAGTGAGATCGTCCGTGGTATAGACCATAACTTCAAAACCTTCTTTCACTAATGTTTCAGCAGCTTTTAATGTTTGAATCACATCAGGATAAAGAGTTTTTTCATCCGCTAATACTTCAAGCTTCACTAAATTATGACCATCTAATAATTCACGCGCTAAACGACAAGTACGCACTGCATCATCAGCGGTGTAGCAGCCTGCCGTATTCGGTAAAATGGTGTATTTTTCGGGTGGAATCGCATCCAGCAAATTAGGCTCATCCGGCTTTTGACCAATATTACTGCGGCGTACTGCCACGGTGATAATCTCAGCTCCACTGGCTTCCGTCGCCAGGCGAGTTTCTTCATTATCTTTATATTTTCCTGAGCCTACTAATAAACGTGATGAATATGTTTTACCAGCAATCACCAAAGGACTGTCTTGAATTGTGTCTGTCATTCTTTTTTCCAATATATACTTAATTTAAACTTTAAAATTACTATCATTGCGACGACTGCATGGACGCAGGAGGTAGAGTAACGCAGGAGCAGTTACCGAGGAACCATGTGACCGGCTAATTTAGCCTCCACCCACGGCGTGGACAATCTCTACTTTATCATCTGCTTTGAAGGTATGTTCGGCGTATGTACTGCGCGGCACAATCTCCAGATTAACCTCCATTGCAATACGTTTGCCGGTAATATCCATATCTGCAACTAACTGCGCAGCAGTCAGCCCTTCCGATACGTCTCGTTGTTCGCCATTTACGATAATTTGCATATTTAAGCCTAAAAACGGGTCGATGCCATTAAGAATTTGATATATCCTCGGACACACCATAAATTAACAAAAATAAAAAATACTATGCGAATTCTACCACAGCTTATTCCTTGCAACACGGCCGGCACGCTCGACAGACTCTTTCGTATCCGCTGCCTCACTTCACCCGATCGAATGGCATATCGCTATTTTGATAAAGAGACAAAAACATGGCCAGAAGTCACCTGGAAGGAAATGGCGGATCTCACCAGCCGCTGGCAACAAGGTTTACAGCAGGAAAATTTGTCGAAGGGTGACCGCGTTGCGGTTCAGCTTAAAAATAGTATCGAATGGGTCGCATTTGAACAAGCTGCATTAGGATTAGGGTTAGTTATTGTTCCTCTTTATGTAGATGACCGTGCTGACAACGTGGCTTATATTCTTCATGATGCCGGTGTAAAAGTTCTGCTGGTTAATGATGATAAGCAATGGCAAGAATTATCTGTTCATATTAATGAAGATTCAGCATTAAAACGAGTTGTACTCTTAACAAGCAATAATCCAAAAGCTGTTGCAGAAGAACCTATTCTCTCTTGTATTGAAACCTGGTTGCCCGCGGAGCCTTCTCATTTACAAGAGCGCGGCGGAGATCCTCAGTCATTGGCGACTATTGTTTATACCTCTGGCACAACCGGGCGGCCTAAAGGGGTCATGTTAAGCCACC
>JAGLTQ010000204.1 GCA_023135195.1 Gammaproteobacteria bacterium
TATGAAAACCTGTGCCACTGATAGATATAATTTGGCGTTGTTTGCTAGTAGGTACAGGGCTTGGGTTTATTGATGCTAATTTTATTGTGTCTGCTCTTTCTTTTTTTGTAGTAATAGTTTTTTCTGGTTGAATTATTTTTTCTTCAATCTCTTTATCTTGAACTTTTTTATTTAAAGAAAACTCAATTGTTTTTTCTTCTACAGGCTTAACAGGAGGTTTGATTTCTACAGCTGTTATGTTTTTATGTGTTGGGGTGTCACTAACATTGTTTTGTTTTTGTTCAATGTTTTTTTCGACTGTGACATGAGCAGGCTCTTCAAATAAGCTGTTAATACGATCTTGAAAAAGTAAAACGCCAATAACAATTGACAGCGCAACACCACCTAAAATTATATTACGTAAATTAAATGACTTTGTTTCATGAATGAGTTCATCATCTATGCCTAGTTCAATCAAGGGGACGGGCTCACTATCATCAAGTAAGTTTTGATGCGCATACTCATTGATTTTAGCGGGGATACCTTCTGATGCTTTAAAAATTTTATGTACCAGTGCTGGTGTAAAAGGACTGGTTCCATCAAGTCCTGCAACCGCTAAACGATGTCGCATATATTCTGCTGTTTCAGTTTCATCCAGTGATGAAATTTCCATACTATGTGTTACACGTTCTCTCAAAGAATGAATCGCCGGATCATCCAGCATAATTTCTATTTCAGGTTCACAAAATAAAATGATGCGTAATGCAGTTTGTTGGTCTGAGTGATTTTCAGCAAGGTATAGTAACGATTGCAATGCATCTTGAGGTAGCTCATGGGCATCATCAATAATTAAAATGGGAACATATGAAGCTTGTCGCATGTGATCAAGTTGCGTGCTAAGCACTTCAAATAAAGCAGATGGTTCAAGTGGCGGTTCTGTAATATTAAAACCATGAGCAATTTGCTTTAATAACAGACTGGCATCCATCATGGTATGTGATTGAATTTCACATATTTGCCATTCTTCTTGTGCTGTATTGATAAAACGTTGCTTAAGACTGCTTTTGCCAACACCACGTTCACCGGTAACGATAAGTAACAGGTTTCCGTATTGAGTATAGTGTTTGAGTAAACCGAGTTGTTCGCGGAGTTCGGAACTTAAATATAAGAAACGATCGTCTTGTTGCAATGAGAAGGGAGCTTCGGTTAATCCGTATGCTGCAAGATAACCAGGTTCAACTCGATTAAGTTGCTCCAGGTTTGATGAATTATAGTCTTGTAAGTCAGAAGTCATAAATATTTATCCCTAACACCATAACTCAGTTTGGTTGATCTTGTCCTTGCATGAACACAACTTTAAATCCCCGCTTTAGTTGTGAGTCACGAACGCGTAGTAATGCATTTTCTGCTGTTTCACGGTTTTCAAAGTGGTCGCGTTTTACCCGTCCCGAACGGCCTTGTTGTCCCCATTCACGGACTAAAGTCCAACCGTCTAATAAATCTTCCAATAGTAATAATTGGTAATAACGGGAGGGCTTTTCTTCTAAAGCCGGAATTTGCATATATACACGCATAATATACTAGTACGGGTTTATCATCATAAGGTCAACTTCCTAATTCAATTAGGTTAATTCAGTTGGGTCAAAAATGCGTTTATATTCTTTTATGGCATACCTGTCTGTCATGCCGGCAATATAATCTGAAACAATACGAGCACGTCCGCTTTCACCTGTTTTTTCTTCCTGTTGCTGAGCCTTATCACGGTATTCAGGTGGCATGAGACGAAGATCATTCAACATGGATTGAAATAATTTACTTATTACATTGCCTGCTTTGTGGCTCATGCGGTGAACACGATAATGACGGTACAAGTTTTCTCTTAGGAAACGTTTTAGTTCCAGATGCATTTCCAGCATGTCTTCACTAAAACTGATCAAGCTGCCATTGTATTGGCGAATGTCTGCAATTGATCGGGGGCTTGCTTTAAAGATATGTTGTGAACTTTCTGCGATTAAATCTTTGATTTGTTCATCAATCATGCGCCGTACTATTTCATAAATAGTACGTTTGTTATCAAGGTTTGGATAATCTTTTTCGACCTTGCTATAAAGCATTTTAAATAATTGTGTTTCGCGTAACTGCTCAATGGTAATAAAGCCAGAACGCAGACCATCATCAACATCATGGCTGTTATAAGCAATGGCATCGGCGAGGTTAACCATTTGTGCTTCAATGTTGGGTTGAGTTTTATTTATAAAACGTAAACCAATATCACCGAGTTGTTCCGCATTTTTTATTGAGCAATGCTTAAGGATGCCCTCACGACTTTCAAAAGTAAGATTAAGGCCATTAAATTTTGCATATTTTTCTTCAAGCTCATCAACAACACGTAGTGATTGCAAGTTATGCTCAAAGCCACCGTAGTCTTTCATGCATTCGTTGAGTGCATCCTGACCGGTATGACCAAAAGGAGTATGTCCAAGATCATGTGCAAGTGCGATGGCTTCACTTAGGTCTTCATTGAGGTGTAAGGCGCGCGCAATAGTGCGACTCATTTGTGCAACTTCAATAGAGTGAGTTAAACGTGTGCGGAATAAATCACCTTCATGATTTACAAAAACCTGGGTTTTATATTCCAGGCGTCTGAAAGCCGTTGAATGAATAATGCGATCACGATCGCGTTGAAATTCACTACGATGTTTGGG
>JAGLTQ010000205.1 GCA_023135195.1 Gammaproteobacteria bacterium
AAGTGCTTTTTCCTTTGCTTATATAGAAGTCATTATTTTTCCCTGTTTTATTATTATAGTTTATTGAATTGATGTATTTTTTAGATGTTAAAAAGTGCATTGCCTTTTTTGAACGATTATGTGAAGTAGTTTCATCCAGGTAAACTTTTTGTTTTTTGAAGTCAATATCACGACTTTTAAGTCTTTCATTATTATATGTTTTGCATTTTGCACTTAGTTTTTCTGTGTGACGATTAAGTTCATCAAGACCTTCTCCTTTATCATATAAATCAAATTCAAGGTTACGTAGATTAACGACCGTTACATCGTGTAAAAATTTTTTTTCTTTACCTTTAAATTCTAAGTTATTGTAGCCATCAATGGTAAACATTTTACTTGAGCTACTTTTAGCTCGTTTATATGAAAATGTTTGACCATAAGTAAGGCCTACGTCACTTCCATCTACATAAGTTGAGTAGGAAATCCTACCTTTTGAATTTTTCCCATACATTTTTGCCATAACACGTAAAGATACAGAACAAATATTATTCTTTTCAATTTTAACCCTGTAGTGAATTTTAGCTGGAAAATCTTCACCACTATTATCTGTTGCAGTGCCTCGATCAGTCCAGCTAAAGGTTTTAGCTGAAACTTGAAAAGAAATAAGTGTGATTAAGGTGATGATTAAAAATGAAGGTAACAATTTCGAATTTGCCATGATTTTTCCTATAAGACAACGTAATACATATAGAAGTTATGAATATCTAATATATAAGAATAATAGTTAGCGTACAAATCCATTGTTTTATTAACAGCATTAGTCTTTAAGATGAAACAAATTCCACAATGTCAGTGCTTGGGAAGTTAATTTTGAATTTTTTTGAAGCTTGAGTGATGCACTCGTAGAATTACGTGTGCAGAATAATAAATGTTCAGGGTGAATTATTCAGGCGTATAGCCATCCACTTTTGCAGAACCTTCACCAAAAAAGAACTTTTCCATTTCGTCGAGTAAAAATTGGCGATGCTTTGGATCAATGGGGCTGAGTTTGTTTTCATTCATAAGCATGGTTTGTTGTTTCATCCACATGCCCCATGCTTCTTTGCTGGCATTTTCTAAAATGCGTTGACCAAGTTCACCTGGGTAGGGGGATTTATCCAGACCTTCGGCTTCTTTTTTTAATACTATGCAATTTACCATCTTACCCATGAGAATCTCCTACATTACTGTTTAATATTTTTACCACTGGGGCGGGTAGCCCCAATGATTCAGGTCGCTGCGTGTTATACCAGACTCTGTTGTCGGCTTCCATCACATGATTTGCAGGGCTTTTTACCTGACCGATAACAGGGGTGATATCGAGATGAAAATGGCTGAAGGTGTGGCGGAAAACGGGCTGGGTTTCACAGTGCGCAATGATTAGCCCGAGCTGTTTTTCACACCATTGTTGGATGTTGTCCTCACTGTCTTCTGAATATTCGGGTAGGCTCCAGAGCCCACCCCAAATGCCGCTGGGTGGGCGTTGTTGTAGCAGCACTTCTCCCTCTTTATTAGTCAGTATGAGCATCTGAGTTGCTTTAACAGGAAGTGTTTTACGTTTTTTAGGTGTCGGGTAATCAGTCACATTGCCTTGCTGCTGTGCGAGACATAAATCAATCACCGGACAGGCGGAGCAGTCTGATTTACGTGCACACACGGTTGCACCTAAATCCATAATGGCTTGCGTATAGTCGGTGAGCTGTTGCTCCGGGGTGAGTGAAGTGGCAATGTCCCACAGCTGATTTTCTATTATTTTTTTCCCTGGCCAACCCTCAATGGCATAAAGCCGGGTGAGTACTCGCTTCACGTTGCCATCAAGGATAACGTGCCGTTGCCCCAGTGCCTGGGCTAAAATCGCCCCGGCTGTGGATGGGCCAATGCCGGGCAGGGCTAAAACCGAATCATACTCTTCGGGGAACTGATCGTTATAGTCATCACGAATCATTTGTGCGGCTTTATGCAGGTTACGGGCTCGGGCGTAATAGCCTAGTCCAGTCCAGAGATGCAGCACTTCATCCTGGCTGGCATCTGCTAAAGAATGAATATCAGGGAAGCGCGCCATGAAATGTTCAAAGTAAGGGATGACCGTCGCCACCTGTGTTTGCTGTAACATGATTTCGGACACCCAAACACGATAAAGACTCCGATCCTGTTGCCATGGGAGATCATGGCGTCCGTGTTGTGCGTACCAGGTGAGTAGCTTCTGGCTAAACGTGTGATCTTTATTCATTGTTGTTGACTAAAATTTAAAAAGATTTTTGAGTTCGTTACCCAGTTTTTTCTCTAGTTCTTTTTGTATATCTTTTTTCACCTTGTCTTTTATTTTTGTCTCTTGTTTTTTCAGCTCTTTTTTAAGCAAATGACTTAACACTTTTCCAAAGTCTGGTTTAATGATTGGCTTATCGAAGGTCCCAGTAATTTTGATATCTAAAGGGATAGAATTCATTTTTTCAAAAGGAGTATTGTTTTTAATATTGGTTGCTGAAGTAAATTTTACCGATGCAGTGTAATTGAGTTTCTCTTTAGCAATATCAACGGTGCCTTGTCCAATGACGCGAGCAAGTGGTGTCGCAGCACGTAAATCTTTATTGCTTAAAATACCTTTCTTAATAATAGCGCTGGCACTGAGTCTGGCGATTTTGGTCTCTACCGGTGTTGGTGCTTTTGGTTCCGGCTTGCTATTGAGTTTTGCATCTAAAACATTTTTCTGATGTTCAAGATCAAATCCTTTTATGGTGCCATCTTTTAAATAGAGTTTGAGTTTGCCATTTAAGTTTTGTTTTAACTGTGAAAGTTTAATTCCTGATGTGTTGAAACTTGCGGTTATGGTTGTTTGACCTTTGAGCTTGTCTTTACCGATCAAATCATTAAGCAACTTGCCAGCCTTGATTTTTTGGATATTGAGATTGCCTGATAAAAAGGCATTGTTTTTAATGACACGCAGTTTGATATCTGTTTTAACTTTTGCCTCATAACCACTCATAGTTAAAGGTTTGATTTGGATTAAGCCATTTTTTGAATGAATTGACACATGAAAGTTTGACCAGTGTGTTTTTTTGATTTGTATTTTATTGATTTTGAAATCAGCATCTACATTAATGGCCGTGAGTAATCCGACAGGAATTAAGATGGCTTCGTTTGTTTTAGCAGGTTGTTTCTTACGGTTTTTGCTTTTCGCCGCTTTTTCTTTATCTGACGCAGGTTTAGGTAAATAACGATCAACGTTAATGGTGCCAATTGCGAGCTTAACCGTTGAAGAACCCGGTGTGAGTTTGATAGTCGCATCACCGTTGAGATGTGAATCATCCAGAGTTATTTTAATCTTGGGTAATCCGAGTTTGTTTAATGTTCCATTTATATTAAGTTGTGCATTGACCTTGGTTAATGCCTTTTTATCTGCCATGTCCGGGAGTTTAATGGCAAACCTTTGAGCAAGCTCACGAGGGTTAAAGGTAGCAAGGGTGAGTTGACCTTTTAAATGCGGTGCAGAGAATAATTTGCTGACAAATAATTGTGTTTCCAGTTTGAGCTCACCTTCTGACAGGTTTAACTTTTTTGTAGTGAAAGTTTGTTTTTTAAGGTTGAGCTGCATTAATGCGCTGCTAAGTTGTGGTGACAAACCTGATTTTAATGACGCCAGTTTAAGGTCGGAGCTTAAGCGGGTATCATAAAAAGAAAATTGTTGGAAATCAGTTGAAAAAACAATGTTACTTTTAAAATTTACTTTTGCCTTTATTGTTTTTTCTTCAAGCTGAAATTGTGTGGTAAAAGGTATTTTAATTTCAGGTCGTAATTCACCAATACTGAGATTGACATTTTTAACAGTGATTTTTTGCTTTGTTTGTTGGTCGTGCCAGTTAAATTGTGCATTTTTAATTTGAAGACCATTTAACGCAATCGCGCCGAGTATATTTTGCAGGCTTTCTTTTTTATTGCCTGTTTTTGATGGTGCCTTTTCCTTTGTTTTAGTGGCAGCTCTTGTTTTACTTGTTGTTTTTGTTAAGTCATCCCAGTTACTGATGCCTTGTTTATTTTTCGCCAGGTTGAGTTTTAAGCCTTCAATGACAATGGTGTCGGCTTCAAGTTGTTGTTTCAATAAGGGCCACAGTTTTGCACGGACTTGCAGGTGCTTCATTTTAGCAAAAGGTTTTTTAGCAAAGCCTTTAGCGTTGCTAATTTCTATCGCGCCCAAATCAATACCGATCCAGGGAAAGAGAGAGAGAGAAATATCCCCCGGTATGGATAGCTCGCGCCCGGTTTTATCTTTAACAATTTTTATAACGTCATCTTTATAGTCGTTAGGATCAAAGACAATCGCAAAACCAATAATGGCAATCAGTAACAGCGCGATAATCGCGAGGGAAATTTTAAAAAATATTTTCATTGTTTTTATAGCCTCAACCTGAGTAATTCGAGTATAGCCTGAATATGATACTTGGGATGCAGTTCTATTGAGTTTTTACTGGAAGACGTTAATACTGGGTAACTATCAGGGAGAAATAAATTTATATATGGGATTAAGAAAAAAATACTTTATTAATAGTGCCGTTCTTTGCTTTGGTGTGATGTTATCTCATGTCTCTATTGCGGAGTCTGCCGAATATCATTTTGGTACTGGCCTGTTGAAGTTTGATTATGCTGAATATAATGACAGCAATGTTTTTCTGGACGGTGAAACGGGCTTTATTCCAGGCATTGTGCTGAAGAGAAAACAACATTATCAACGCTCGTATACAGAATTGGTTGGGCAGTTTCATGCTAATACCATTCAATATAATGGGCAAACGCAAGGCGGTACACCCTTACAAACAGAATCTGATGCCATCATTATTGATACCTTTTTCAGGTTTGGTTTATATTTTGATGCCGCACGTAATCATTCCCCATATGTTGGTCTAGGCTATCGTTATTGGCTGCGAAATATTCACCCCGGTTATGATATTAACGGTAATCCGGTTGCTGGTTTGCTTGAGCAATATTATTGGAACTACTTACTTGCGGGTTATGAAGGATATTTTTCAATATCAGATAATGTTGAAATGGGTTTTGATATTCGTTCTACCTTTATGCTTAATGGAAAAATGGATGTGAACTTTTTAGGCTATAACAATTATGATGATACGCAGGTCAACCTGGGAAATGAGTTTGGTGCGAGATTCGCTATTCCCATTAAGATAAAAATAAGAAAGCATTCACTTATTGTGGTGCCTTATTATGAGATAATTGATATTGGAAAAAGTAACACTGTTCGCGTGACCAGTGGCGGTGCAGCTACAACAACGTTTATCTATGAACCACGAAGTGAAACGCGTAATATTGGTATAAATATCACGTGGGTATGGTAAAAGAATAAAAAATGACAGGGATTGAAGGGTAATGAAACAAATAAATTTTAAACAATCAGGTTTTACCCTGATTGAAATTATGGTGGTTGTGGTTATTTTGGGTATTTTAGCGGCAGCGGTTGTGCCTAAAATAATGAGTCGCCCGGAACAGGCACGGATTGAAAAAACGAAACATGATATTGGTAGTTTTGAAACCGCGCTGGATATTTATAGGCTGGATAATTATCAGTATCCAAGTACAGATCAAGGTCTGGAAGCGTTGGTGACAAAACCGTCTGGTTCACCGCAACCCCGTAATTATAAAAAAGATGGTTATATTAAAAAGTTAAAGAAAGATCCCTGGGGTGAAGACTATCTTTATCTTTTTCCGGGTACTCATGGTGATTTTGATCTTTATTCACTAGGGCCAGATAATCAGCCGAGTGATGATGATATTGGTAACTGGAATATTGAATAATATTAAAAGAAGTCAGAAGTCATTTGATTTTGACTTCCGACTGCTCTTAAGACTAATGACTGCCTTTAGTACATCGCATCAATTTCTGCTTGATGTGCTTCAATAACTTTAGGCCGCTTGATTTTCAGTGTTGGTGTCATAAAGCCATCTTCAATGGTCCACGGCTGTAATGATAATGACACGCGACGTATTTTTGCATAGCCCGGGAAATCATGAAGTGCCTTGGCAATGACTTTTTGCATTGCCGACATGAGTTTTTTATCTTTTAAGCTTTCATGATCGAGTGGATCAAGCCCATGTTGTTGTGCAAGCTGTGGCCAGGTTTCTCCATTTAAAACCACTAACGCGCTAAGGTATGATTTTCCTTCACCGACAACGAGTGCCTGATCAAATTCTGGTTGCAGCGTAATCGCGAGCTCCATATCAACCGGTGGTACTTTTTCACCGTTAGATAAAATCAAAATATCTTTAATACGGCCGGTAATATAAACAACTCGACCATCAATACGTGCCTTATCACCTGTACGAAACCAGCCATCTGCTGTCATTACTTCACTGGTAGCTTGATGATTATTCCAATAGCCCAGCATCACCATGGGACCTTTTACCTGTAATTCATCATTCTCAGCTATACGGAGTTGAACATTGGGCATAATTTCCCCAACGCTTGAAGGAATATTAAGTCCAAAATGATTCATTGCAATAGCGGGGCTTGTTTCAGTAAGACCATAACCCTGGAAAATATTAACGCCTA
>JAGLTQ010000206.1 GCA_023135195.1 Gammaproteobacteria bacterium
CAATCTCGCCGCAATTGCGAATTGGCAAAAACCTTCGCTGTTGAAACATTTATTTGCGGTTTTAGCACTAAAAACCACATTTCCGGCAAATCTATCGCTTCCAGACGTTCACCAACCCCTTCTGCCCATGCAGATTGAGCAAAAATGAAGACAGGAACATCGGCACCTAATTGCACTCCCAACTGCATTAATGCCTGCTGACTCAGACCGCAGCCCCATAAATAGTTGAGCCCAACTAAGACGGAAGCAGCATTTGAACTGCCACCGCCAAGGCCGCCGCCCATGGGTAGCACCTTGTCGACAGAAATATCGACTCCAAGTGAGCAATCACACTGAGACTGTAACAAACGTGCTGCTTTTACGACTAAATCATCTTCTGCAGACACTCCCGCTAAATTAGACAATCGATTGATGGCGCTGTCTTCACGACGTGTTAATTCTATGGAATCAGCATAATCAAGAAACTGAAAAACGGTCTGTAATAAATGATAACCATCCTCACGTTGGCCGGTAATATGCAAAAACAGGTTTAATTTTGCCGGCGCAGAAATTGTTATTTTTTTATTCATAATTATTGGCCACCAAGGACACGAAGAACACCAAGTAAAGAAAAGCTTAAACCACTGGGGACACAGGGTACACGGGGAAATAAAATTTCATTAATATATTGGATTTTAATATCTCAAGTAAGATAAAACCCAAATTGAAAAATAATAATTCCTTCCCGGTGCCCCCAGTGTTCCCCGTGGTTAATTATTTTTTGTTTTTCTTCGTGTCCTTGGTGGCTAACCTTTTTTATATTTTTGGCATCCAGATACCAATTTTTAATATGCCATCTTCGACAACATGTTCCGGTATTGAGAGGTTTATCTGATCCTGATGTCCGCTGTTTTTAAATATGCGTCCCGCAGCATCATATTTTGCTGAAAAACAGGGCTCGCTAAATAAATCTTTTTCACTACCTTCACTTAAACGAACCTGACATCCTTTTTTATTTTCCAGGGGAATAAAAACAAAATATTTCTCGCTGTCTGAACGAAAGTTATTTCTCATTTGCTCCGGCTGATCACTTTGTTTTGAAAATGCATCACGTAATTCCACGTCATTTTCATTTAACCATGAAATATTATTTTCTGTTCTCGCGTAAACCCAGACCACCCCACCCGACCAGTTTAAAACGGTCACTTTGCCTTGCGTGAAATCTGTAACAGGATGTTTAATAATCCAGGCTGTTGAGGCTTGTTGTTTTTTATGAATCTCATTTGATGAGAAACTTGAAATAAAAGGAACCGACAAAAAAGCTAAACCGATCAAGCCAAGTAATTTCATTAAGCCCGATAAAACCTGGCGTCGTTTAAGTGATGCGGGTGAGGACATATTAGACATATAAAATTAAATTAATTTTCTTTACTCGATGCAAACGTTTTACTTTTAAGATCCCAATCATCAACAAATATTTTTACTTTCAAATCAAAACCATCAATAAATATTTTTTGCGGTAACTCATGTTTATCTACGTTGATATAACGCTTAAACCGTATTCTCCAACCCGCTTGCTCTAATAAAGCCAAACGCCCATAGTTATCCAGTTTCTGATTTTTATTTTTCACATCCCAGTCTGGCAAGCCGCGCATCCAATACAACAAACTTTGTACCGGCATACGTAAACCAGTCACTTCCTGCAATAAGCGATCAGGATTATCCGCAAAAAAATAATTTTGATCAGAATCAACCAGCACCACACCATTTTTTGTGCCGGTAAGTTGTGCATGCCCTGCGCCGAAAGGGCCGGATAAATCTAAAATATATTTATCATCATGACGTTGCCATTTCATGCTCATATGCCAGGACTCATCTCCATTAATAATGGCAATACGTCCATTCAAAAGCCAATCATTTATTTCGGACAGTTCAGATTTTCGCTGTTCCCACTTTTCATCGGGATCGGCAACAAATTCATGAGGAGGTGTTGTGGTACACGCTGTTAATGTAATAACAGCGAGCAAAAGAATAAAACGTTTCATTCAGTAAATTTTTGCATTACATTTAATAATAAATCATCATTTGGTGTTTGTTCTAAAGCACTATTCCAGATTTCCTGAGCTGCTTCACGTTCACCTGCGACCCATAAAACTTCACCAAGGTGTGCCGCAACTTCTGCATCTTTTAGCTTTTCAAATGCAAGCCGAAGATATTTTAACGCTTCATCATACTGACCTAAACGATAATAAGCCCAGCCCATACTGTCATGAATAGCAGGATCTTCTGGCTCAAGCTTTAACGCTTTTTTAATGTAGCCTAAACCTCTTTTCAGTTGTTCAGTCTTATCAACTAATGTGTAACCTAACGCATTTAATGCTTGCGCATTTTTCGGTTCGCGTTTCACAATACTGGATAAATCACTTACCGCTAAATCAATCTGGCCAATTTTTTCTGCTGTTAACGCACGAGCATATAACAAACGATTATTATCAGTGAGCTGTTGTAACGCTTCAGTATAAAGTTTTACGGCTTCTTCAAATTGTTTCGCTGAATTTAATATTTCACCTTCTGCCAGGTATATACGTAACTCTTTATCTAATGAGTCCGGGCTCATATTTTGCAAACCGAGACGAGCCTCTTTTAAACGCCCCTGTTTCGCTAATAAAAGTGCAATACGTAACTCTGCTTCAAAAGCATACTCGCTATTATGTATTTGTTTATATGCCTCAATGGCTTTATCAAGTTCATTTTGCAATTCATAAGACTGTGCTAAATAATACTGTGATTCATAAATACGCTTTTTGTCTTTAAGTAGTCTGGCGAAATATTCTGTCGCCTCTTTTGGTTTATTCATTTGTAATGTTAATAAACCTAATGCATATCGCGCTTCATGCTGAAGCTTTTCATCTTCAGTCAAGACTTCAAATTGTTTTGCTGCTGCATCAAATTGTTTTGCATCTACCAGGTTGCGCGCATAAAACATTCTTAATTTGGCATTCTCTGAATATTCTTCAACAGCCTGACGTAAGACTTCAATCGCGTGCGACTTATAACCCTGACGTACAAAAATATTTGATTGTAAAATATAGGCCTCAGTCCAATCAGGTTGTAGCTCGACAACTTTTTTGATCATGCGGGCAGCGTCATCCAAACGATCAACAAGAAAGGCTAGCTGACTATAAGCATAAAGTGCATTTGGATTATTCTTGCGTTTAGCAATCAATTTTTCCATGACTGCAAAAGCGGCTTCTTTATCTTTTTCTTTGCTGAGTAATGATGTGATAAGTAAAAAACTCTGGCGCTCACTGTGCTGACCATTTTGTAATACATACTCAAAATGTTCTGCGGCTGACTCGGTTTTTCCTGCTCGCACCAGTAATGCTGCAAGAACTTGTCGCGCTTCAAGATTTTCTGGTTCAAGTTCATTCCATAATCTTGCCGCAGCAATGGCTCGCTTATCATCTCGCGCGTAATACGCTTTACGTGTTGCTTGTTGAGCAACCCGAGGATCACGCGTCAATTCAGCCGCTTTAGTATAAAGCGCAGCAGAAAGAGCTATTTGACCACGTTGAGCTGCGATTTCTGCAGATAAGAGGTAATAAAGTGTTTCAGCAGAAAGTTGAGGTTTTGACTTTTCTTTGCTTTGTGCTGATTTTTTAGAATCCGACTTCGATGACCTGGTGTCAGTAACAGTCTGTTTTTTGGTAACTTTGGTCTTTGCTGCTTTTACAACATTTTTATCCGTATCTTTGTCTTGAATTACCGTACAGCCCATTTGCAGGGAGAAAATTCCCGCTAAAACAAGCCAACGCAGCATTATTTGTCTTTTCTTTATCATCTTGTACTCAACTATAACCGACTTTTTGTTGATTTACCTTTATAATACGCCGCTCAAAGCAGCAACCCGAACCCAATATAGGTTCGGAATACGTTCTATTAACCTTATATATGGTTTAGCATGTGATTCTGCAAGTTTTTTGCCAACATTGATGTGATTTAATCGACAGTGACCTTAATAGCCTTCGGTATTAACCATAAAACTGCTCCCGTGGAAATCCGCGAGAAAGTCGCGTTTGCGCCTGAAAAAATGGAGCAAGCACTGCACGAGTGCATTCGTAAAGGCGAAGTCAGTGAAGCAGCTATTGTTTCAACCTGTAATCGAACCGAACTCTACTTTAGCCTGGCAAATGATGTCTCAAGTGAGCATGATATTACGCCTCAACTAGAGTGGTTTTGCCAATACCATCAATTAAAAAAAGAAGATATTGAACCTTACATTTATAGGCACAGTAACAATGATGCTGTGCAACATATATTACGTGTCGCTAGTGGTCTTGATTCTTTAGTGCTCGGTGAGCCACAAATATTAGGGCAAATAAAAGACGCCTACAATACAGCTAACCAGGCGGGCACCATTGGTCGTCAGCTTAACCGCCTGTTTCAGCATACCTTCTCGGTCGCCAAACAAGTACGTACCGATACCGCGATTGGAGCAAGCCCCGTTTCTGTGGCTTTTGCCGCAGTGAGCTTATCAAAACGTATTTTTGCTGATTTATCAAAACATACAGCGTTATTGATTGGTGCGGGTGAAACAACAGAATTGGTTGCTCGCCATCTGGCAGATCAAGGTTTGAAAAAAATGATTGTTGCAAATCGTACGGTAGAGCGCGCGCAAGTCCTGGCTAGTAATTTTAATGCTGAAGCCATTGCCCTGTCAGACATGCCTGACCGCCTTGTAGAAGTAGACATAATTATCGCCTCAACCGCCAGCCAACTTCCTATTCTCGGTAAAGGAGCCGTTGAACGCGCATTAAAACAACGCAAGCATCGTCCTATTTTTATGGTTGATATAGCCGTTCCACGCGATATTGAACCGGAAGTGGGCGATCTTGATGATGTTTATCTTTATACCGTGGATGACTTACATGAAGTGATTGAAGAAGGCCGTCACTCTCGTGAAGAAGCGGCAAAACAAGCCGAAGAAATCATTGAGAATCAGGTTGATCATTTTATGGGTTGGTTACGTTCATTAAAAGGAGTCGACACTATTCGTGCTTTTCGTGAACAGGCTGAACAAAAAAGAGATGAGCAACTGATGCTGGCACAAAAGCAGTTGGCAGCAGGTAAAGACCCGCAACAAGTGATGAATGATCTTGCACGAACTCTTACTAATAAACTTATTCACGAGCCCAGCGCACAACTTAACCAGGCGGCATACTCCGGCCGTAAAGACTTACTTGCACATGCGCGTGAACTATTTAACCTTGAACCTGAAGAATAAATATAAAAATGAAAGATTCCATTCATAACAAGTTAGAAAGTTTAACTGAACGCTTAGAAGAAATTAATTATCTTCTTTCAAGCCCGGAAGTCATGGCGGATCAAAATAAGTTTCGTGCTTTATCACAAGAACATGCTCAGCTATCTCCCATTATAAATTGTTTTACAAGCTTTAAAGCAACAACCGAAGATTTTAATGAAGCCAAACGCATGCTTGATGACGATGACAAAGACATGCAAGAAATGGCAAAAGAAGAATTTAAAGAAGCTAAAGCTGAGCTTGAAAAATTAGAAAGCGAACTGCAAATTTTAATGTTGCCTACCGATCCAAACGACAATAAAAATGTCTTTTTGGAAATACGAGCAGGTACAGGTGGTGATGAGGCTGCTATTTTTTCTGGCGACTTATACAAAATGTACATGCGTTATGCAGAATCAAAACGTTGGACGGTTGAGCTCATTAATGAAAGCTTAGGCGATCACGGCGGTTATAAAGAAGTGATTGTTCGTATTATCGGTCAGGGAGCTTACTCAAAACTAAAATTTGAATCGGGTGTACACCGCGTACAACGTGTTCCTGAAACTGAATCACAGGGTAGGGTTCATACTTCTGCATGTACTGTTGCCGTTATGGCGGAAGCGGATGAAATTAATACCATAGAAATTAATACCGGCGATTTAAAAGTGGATACCTTTCGTGCATCCGGTGCCGGTGGTCAGCATGTTAATAAAACCGATTCTGCAATTCGTTTAACCCATCTACCATCAGGCATTGTTGTGGAATGTCAGGACCAACGTTCACAACATAAAAATCGTGCCCAGGCGATGAAAGTGTTACAGGCAAAGCTGCAACAAGTTGAAGAAGATAAAGCTGCTAGCGAAGAAGCAGCAACACGAAAATCATTAGTTGGTAGTGGTGATCGTTCTGAACGTATTCGTACCTACAACTACCCGCAGGGTCGTCTTACCGATCATCGTATTAACCTGACTTTGTATAAACTCGATGAAGTCATGCAAGGTAAATTAGATGATATTATTGAACCACTTATTCATGAACATCAGGCTGACCTACTAACCGCGATGGGTGAAGAGTAGTAACCGGTCTATTTATTTATGACCGACATTTCTCAACTCATTGAAGATGCTATCAAACAGCTCGAATCTGTCTCAGACTCAGCACGTTTAGATGTAGAACTTTTGCTTTGCGCAACATTAAAAAAAGATCATAGTTTTCTTCGTGCATGGCCTGAACATGAACTAAATCAGCAGCAATTAAAATCATTTCAAGAAAAACTCAAGCAGCGACTAGAGGGCGAACCGATAGCTCATATTTTAGGTGAGCGTGGATTCTGGTCACTTAACTTAACAGTCACAGCCGATACATTAATTCCACGCCCGGATACTGAACGCCTGGTTGAATTAGCACTCGACATTATTCCTGAAACAGCACAATGGAAAATACTGGATTTAGGTACCGGCACCGGAGCCATTGCATTGAGCTTAGCAAAAGAAAAACCAAACTGTTTTATTACTGCGACAGATCAATCCTTTGCAGCCTTAAATATTGCTAAACAAAATGCCCTCAAAAATCAGATTTCTAATATTGAGTTTATTCAAAGTGACTGGTTTGAAGAACTTGAAAATAAACAATTCAATATGATTGTCAGCAACCCGCCTTATATAAAAGAGAGCGATCCACACCTCAACCAGGGTGATGTTCGCTTTGAACCACGTTCTGCGCTTACCTCTGGTGCAGATGGACTAGATGATATACGACGAATTATCAAAGGTAGCCTGGAATATCTTAATAAAGGTGGCGCTTTACTCATTGAGCACGGTTATGACCAGGCAGATGAAGTTTGTAACTTACTAAAAGCCTCGCACTTCACTAAAGTAAGTGACTTTAAAGATGACAATGACAATCCACGCGTTGCAATAGGCTATATTCAGTAGTTACTAATACTCTTATATAAAAGAATTAAATACGCTAAATTTCCTTTTTCTATTGACCTTGTTCTTATTAAGGTTAGGATTAAAGTATAGGGGAATGAAATGACTAACTTCACTAAACAACGTGACGTCATGTTTAACACATTACATGATGATAAAAATCAAGCTCTAACAGCAAGTCAAATGCTCGTAGATCTTGATGGCGTTTTTTTAGCGGATGCTATCTCTGAAACACACCTCATTATCCGTTACGACCTGCGCTTTTTTACATTAGTTGATATTGAAGAACTACTAACAACCGTTGGTTTTCATCTTGATAATAATTTACTAATTAAACTTAAACGTGCACTGTATTGTTATACCGAAGAAACGGAACGTGCAAATATGGGTTGTCTAAAAGGCCAGTCAAATTGCACTCGTGGAGTTTTTATTAACCGCTATCAACAACTTCCTCATGGTTGCAGAGACACCCGCCCCAATCACTGGCGCGATTACCTTTAAAGTTAGCCACGAAGAACACCAAGGACTCGAAGAAAAACCAAATAACTATTTTTAGATTTTTATTATGACACCACAAGTAGCCTGGATGAAATGTAATGTAATCCGGGGAAACAACATTAATCAATACCCGGATTTCGCTACGCTACATCCAGGCTACATTTGTTCTTTTTTCTAATAATTTAAGTTTTTCTTTGTGTCCTTCGTGGCTTAATCTTTTTTTTATTATATCTTTTAATCTTATTTATCTTTATTCTTCATCCCATGAATGACGATCAACTCTTACGCTACAGTCGACAAATAATGCTGCCGAAAATTGACGTGCAGGGTCAGGAAAAATTACTGGCCTCTCGTGTATTAATCATAGGAATGGGCGGGCTTGGCTCTCCGGTTGCCATGTATCTTGCCGCAGCCGGTATTGGACACCTTATACTTGTTGATGATGACATTGTTGAGCTCTCAAATTTACAAAGACAAATTATTCATAGTACGAGCGACATCGGATTAAGCAAAGTTGAATCAGCAAAAGAAACTATCCAAAATTTAAACCCTGAAATTAAAATAACAACGTTTGCTAAAAGACTTAATGAAAATGAACTGGCTGAAGAAGTCGCTGCGGCTGATATTGTCATCGATGGTACAGATAATTTTAGTAGCCGTTTTGATCTAAATGCGCAGTGCGTTAAAAGTAATACGCCACTGGTTTCAGGTGCAGCTATACGAATGGAAGGCCAGATCAGTGTCTTTAATAAAACGCCCTCCAGTCCATGTTACCGCTGCTTATATAAAGATGAAGGCGAACTGGACACTTCTTGTAGCAACAACGGTGTTTTATCACCGGTTGTCGGCATCATCGGTTCTATACAAGCAACAGAAGCAATTAAAGTTTTACTGGATATTGGTGAAACGCTTGATGGTAAACTATTGGTTCTCGATGCATTGTTTATGGAATGGCGAACATTAAAACTTAAAAAAGACACCGCCTGTCCAACTTGCAGTTAGGCTATTAGATTATATTTTCCTGCTTAAGCTCTTTTAGAATCATATCGCAATATTCATTCAACTCACCAAATAAATACATCAGTTCATCAGTATTATGACTTGTTGCCTGAAACTCCATTTTTCCTGCAAAGGTTGCTATCTCTGGACAACCAAAGCTACCTGATGAACTTTTTAATCTATTTAATGCTCCAATTAAATCTTTCCAGTCCTTAGATTTAATCTGTCCCTCTATTTCCATTAAATTATCAGGCAGGTTACAAACAAATCGATTTATTAGTTTAATTGCACCTGGGTCACTTTCTAATAACTCAGAAAGATAAAAAGCATCATTATTTTTTTCAGGTGCTTTTTCTTTTAAGTGCTTTTGTAACATTTGAGTAAATTCATTTACGTTAATCGGTTTTGTTAAAAAACCATCCACACCATGTTCATAACAAGCGTCTTGATCTTCAGGCATTGCATTTGCAGTTAATACAACAATTGGTTTTTCAAAACCATCTTTGCGAAGTATTTTAATTGCATCTAAACCGTTCATAACCGGCATTCGCATATCCATGAGTACAAGATCAAAATCATCTTCTTTAACGGCATCAACAGCCTCCTGACCATTTTCAGCAATAGTCACATCTACATTCATTCGATTTAGATATATAGAAAATAATTCCTGGTTATCTTTGTTGTCTTCTGCCAGTAATACCTTGCCGGATAAATGCACTGTTGGTTTAACTTTAACTTTTTCATCAATAACTTCCGGGATATGTTCTCGAGAAAAAATAATCTCCATATCTTCTGAGGTGTCAAAATTAAGCAAAAGTTTAAATTTGCTTCCTTTCCCCAGCTTACTTTCAACCGTCAACGTCCCGCCTAAATGTTCGGCAAGTTCTTTCGATAATGACAAACCTAAACCTGTGCCTCCAAATTTTCTGGTTGTTGATGAATCCGCTTGACGATATGCTTCAAAAATAAATTTTTGTTGTGCTTCTGTTATACCAAGACCTGTATCAACCACTTCAAATACTAACGTACCATCATCATTGTTACTGCTGACATTAATTAACACGTAACCTTCTTCAGTAAACTTAATTGCGTTATTACAGAGATTAATTAATATTTGTTTAATTCTAAGAGGATCGTTGGTAATACCTTTAGGTAATGGGAACATATAATTAATAGAAAACCCCAGTCCCTTTTCCTCGGCAGCGGGACGAATAAGTTTTTCAACATCAGCTAATAATTCAAAAATTATTAAATCGACATATTCAAGATCCAGCTTATTTGCTTCTACTTTTGATAAATCTAAAATATCATTAATTATCTGCAATAGATGTTTGCCGCTACGAATAATTGTTTGAATCGCATTTTGCCTTTGTTCAATTGTTTGTTCACTAAATAAGGTTGTTTCAGCAAAACCAATTATAGCGGTTAAAGGCGTTCTCATTTCATGGCTCATGGTTGCGAGAAAGTTAGATTTTACCAACGTGGCCTCTTCAGCTTTTTTGTAGGCTTTTGCCATCTCCTTACCAGCCTCAAGCAATTGTTCATTTTTATCTGCAACAGCACGTCCTACATAACGACTAACAATAATAGATATCAAAAAGACAATAACACCAAAAAATGAAATCCAGTAAACCGAGTCGCCAAATATTTTATGACTAAAATTGACTGCTGCTTTATCTCTTTCTTTTTGCAATACAATAAATTCATCAAGCACACTTAATAAGGCATCCTGCCCTTTTCTCGCAGCTTTTATAATTATTATAATTTCTTCTTTTGGCGCAGAATTCCTAAACATCTCTGCTATTTGAACATTGTATTGCTGCGGTGCTATGGTTTCTTTATCGATCCTCTTGTGTAACTCTACTTCTATTGAATCCATAGGCAGACTACGCAGCACTCTAAGAGTGTCTCGAACAGCATTAGCTGCACCATAAAACTCTGATATTTTTTCGTCTAATTCGAAGGGATCATCAATAAAGAGTAATACAAGTAGCTGGTTATATCGATAAAGAACCCCTGAACGCATCATATACGCCTGTTCGATTTTAGTATCGTATTGCTCTATAAGATCAAGCACTGTTTCATTTGATTCTTTGATTTTTTCCAGCCAGGTAAAAGCAAGGACTGTCATAATGAATATGACAAGACTGAATCCAAAATGAACTAGATTTTTCATTATATAAAGGTAAACCCTAGGTATTATTAAATATTTTTATTCTATATATACTGCAATTATCTCTTTATCGTCAGAAAACCGAATAACTTGAAAAGTTTGTTTATTTTTTCACTGCTGTCCCGCTAACATATTAGTAACGCATGGTAAGTTACTGATTTTGTGAACACTCTACCTACTCAATGATATTGAAGACATGAGATCGCACACCACTATATACGGAGTGATTCCTTCCCCCTTTGGGAGAAGGCTACGACTGCAAGGACGCAGGAGGTACGAAGCCACGGATGGCTGAAGGTACGACTCCATGGATGGAGGAGGTAGAGCAACGCAGGACGCAGTTGCCGAGAACAATGCAGGACGATTCCATGGA
>JAGLTQ010000207.1 GCA_023135195.1 Gammaproteobacteria bacterium
TCCAGCAAATTAAAAATATTGCCGGCAGATTAGCAGTCGCTATTTCTACAGTTGCACGTGATAAAAAATTATATCAACAATCATACTATGATAGTCTGACAGGATTACCAAACAGACAGTTATTAAATAACCGGCTAGAACAGGAAATAACTAACTCTATTCGCAGCGACAGGACTCTGGCTATTTTATTTCTTGATCTGGATAGATTTAAAAAAGTAAATGATACTCTGGGACATACTATTGGCGATGAATTATTAATAGAAGTATCCTATAAACTTTTAAAATGTGTTCGTGAAACAGATACTGTTGCCCGACTTGGTGGTGATGAATTTACCATTATATTATCCGGGCCTATTGAAACAAAGTATGTAAGTAATATTGCAGATAAAATTATTAACGAAATATCTAAACCTTTTTATATAAAAGGAACTGAAATATTTATTGGAACATCAATTGGAATTTCTGTATTCCCTAATGATGGCAGTAATCGTGTAGAGTTATTAAAAAATGCAGATACTGCAATGTATCGAGTAAAAGAATCTGGTAGAGGAAAACATCTTTTCTTTGAAGAACAGATGAATATTGATGAAATGGAGCGTAATAGTCTTGAAAATGACATGCGCAACGCATTAGTTCGTAATGAATTTAAACTACTCTATCAACCACTTGTTGATCTCAAAACGAATATCATTATAGGTGCAGAAGCACTTATACGATGGCATCATCCACGACGTGGCCAGGTTGAACCTGACAAATTCATTGGTCTCGCTGAAGAAACAGGATTAATGGAGAAAATTGGGGAATGGGTACTATTCACTGCCTGTACCCAATTTAAAGAGTGGCAAGAAACAGGCTGTATTCTCGAACGTATTGCAGTCAATGTTTCAAGTCGCCAGTTTTTACAGAATAATTTTATTGCAATGCTAGATTCTATCTTAGAAAATACAAATATGCCGGCCAACAAGTTAGAAATAGAAATTACCGAATCTTTGTTAATGGATGAACAAATTGATAATGATGAAATATTACTAAAACTAAGTAACAAAGGTATTAAACTATCAATAGATGATTTTGGTACTGGTTTTTCTTCTTTGAGTTACTTAAAACGCTTTCCACTCAGCACTATTAAGATTGATCGTTCATTTATGCAAGATGTTCCACATAATGAGGATGCCTGTTCAATCGTTGAATCAATTATTAAATTAGGACATACATTAAAACTAGAGGTAGTTGCAGAAGGTATCGAGTCACAATCTCAGTTAAATTTACTGAAAGAAAACGCCTGCAACTATGGACAGGGATTTTATTTTAGTCCGCCGATCACAGCAAATGACTTCTCTGATTTAATACATAAACAAAATGATACAATTAAAGAAAGTGTATAGCATTTAAAATTATTTAACCGGACTAATAGCTGTTTACCTTAATTAGCTTAGAATAACGTTTATTACATCAAAACTATTCAATAATTTTACGGTTACCCATATACGGTTGTAAAACTTCAGGAACATGGATGCGTCTTTCAATCAGTACTCATTTAGACTAAAAACCCACCAATAAAAAAGGCACCTGATAACAGGTGCCTTCATTTTAAATATATAAGTAATCTTTAATTGATTATTATATTATCAATCCAGACTGCATCAGAACCAGAACTTACTGAACCATCCTTTGTATAACACCACTTATATTCGTGTGAGCCTGTTGCAACCGTATAGGATACATTTGCCCAGGCAACCGTTCCTGACCATGAATCTTGCTGAACACCATCAATGTAAAAACGTAGATAATCATAATCGACTTCCGAGCTAACGTTATAATCAAAAGACACAAAGGAACTTACTGAAACAGTAGTGGCAGTACAGCTGATCTCGTCATCCGTAATAGTGCCAGAAACCAAGCTTGTAGTACTTCCTCCAGCTCCATTTGTGCTATCTAGTGCCCATCCTGTAATTCCAGACATAACAAATGCTACTGGAACTGTTGAATCTGCTTCAAAATCATAAGCAACTAAGGGAACCACTAATGCGAAACCAGTACTAACGTTATTAGTTTCATCCACCTCAATGATAGAGTTATTCGTATCAACAATGGCATACGCTGTTCCTGAGGTTATAGCACTAGCAATGCTGACTGATCCAGAAACTGAAGCGCCTGCGGCTAGAAGACTAGTTATGCTAACGGATGAGCTTCCTACATCACCTATCACTGGTGCAGATGCAGCATCTTCCCATACGTCAACATTAAACGCAGTCGCATCACCAGACCCTGAATTGGTAACAGTGTACGAGACGATTATGTTAGTACCAGTTGCTACTGTGTTAGTTATCACAACACTTAAATCAGGTAGTGCCCAGGCTACACCAGCGCTAACATTATCTGTTTCATCGGTTTCCAGAACTGCATCAGTAGTATCAACAACAGCATAAGCCGTACCTGAAATTGCACTGTTGGGAATTATCACTGTACCCGAAGCAGAACCCCATCCTGCCAATCCAGCATTATGACTTGCTGTCGTTTCACCAGTTGCACCAACTGTTGGTGCAGATGCTGCATCTGACCAGAAATCAATCGCAAAGACACCAATCGGCACAGAAGTATCATTGTAAACCGTATAATTTATAGTAACGTCTGTACCATTGGAACTGGCGCTGTTTATAACTACTCGCAGATCAGCTGGTACGGAAACAATATCAATATTGTCGATCCAGGCTTGGTCTGTTCCCAAAGCAGCAATACTATCTTTGGTATAACACCACTTGTATTCATGCTGACCAGAACTTGTGTTGTAGGATACATTAGCCCATGCCAAATCTCCTCCCCAACTATTTTTCTGGACACCATCTATATAAAATATCAAGCGATCATTAGATTCAGAACTAACTTTACGATCAAAGCTGATATTGGTGCTTTGGCTGTTATAGGCACTAAATGCAAAACAGCTACTTTGGTTATCTGTGATAGCACCTGAGACAAGACTAACAAGGCTGCCCGTAGCGCTGCCCGCTCCGGCAGCACTGTTATCAATAACCCAATTGGCATCACCAGACATTACTGTTTTAGATGGTATGATTTCTGTTTCAAAGTCATAACTAACAGGTGCCAAGATAGGTTTTACCCAGCTCACTGCCGCACTAACGTTATTGCCTTCATTACTTTCTACAACTGCGCCAATAGTATCGACTACAACATATGCTGTGCCCGTTTCAGCAGTATTGGCAATTGTTACTCTGCCTGATACAGAGCCTCCCAATCCAGTAACCGTACCGGAGTGTGTCGTAAAGCCTTCACCAGTTGAACCAACAGTTGGTGCTGTAGTAGCGTCAGACCAGACATCAAGTTGAAAATCACCTACGTAAGAATTGGCGCCATCATTATAAACAGTGTAATCAACAATCGCATTCGTACCATCAGATGCAACATTATCAATTACAGCTCTTAAATCAGGATCATTAGGTACCTGACGCACACTAATATCAAAGGTAGAGTCAGTTGAAGTGGCAGCTAGCCGAATGTAATACCGTTGAGTGGTTAAAACAGGGATATAGAGTGAGTCGATTGCTGTTCCTGTATTGTAAGAACTACCAATAGAGCTACTCAAATCAGGTACGGGTGAAACAGCACCAATATTGACATCACCTGCACTGGGCGCAAGTATCACTTCATAAGTAGAACCTGCCACAGCATCAAAACTATAATAAAGACTATCGTTGTAAGCGGATGCCGTTTTCGCTGCCGCATCTACGGTAAGATTATTGCTAGTTGCTTGTACTGTGTATGAAACTGATGAGCTATCAAAAGTAAATGGTGCTATATAGGCTTGGCCATCATAAGCGGCAACAAAACTAACCTGATCAAGAGTTGATGTTGAAGTCCAGGAAGTGCCTATCCAGCCTGCAGCTCCAGTATAAGGATCAGCATCAAAAACATTTAACTCCGCATCGCCTGATGTCGAAACTAAATTTACTGTATAGGGTGTCCCTGCTACGATATTAAAGCTATATGTTGGAGGTATACTTGTTGCGTACGGATCATATGTGCCTGATACAGCAGCACCATCAAGGCTGAAACTACCACCACTACTACTACCACTACTACCACCGCCGCCACAGCCAGTAAGAGTTAAAACTACAATAAAGAATGACAGTGAAAATAATGCTTTTATTGTTTCCATACCCAATACCCCAATTATTTTTATTTTTTATTTATAATTTAATATACCTTTTCTAGGGCTAAATCCTTTTATTTTTTACGTGATTCAGGTCACGTTTTGACAAATGTTTTATTTTAAAACTATTGTAAGGGCAGCTATTGTAGGGATTGTCTTACAAATAACTTTAAGTAACCGAGGGATGGTTATAGTTTAACGGGCTTTTTTATTATGAATTAATTGGTGATGATATGAGCTTGAAAAACCTCAAGGACAGCTGGTGTACAAAAAGTGATTTGAAAAAGAGTTGCTTGTGCTTCAACTAAGGCATGTCGGCCTGAAGCTAACGCTCCTGCTCACGCCCCTTACCTACGTCCATGTAGGTAAAGACCGACCTACAGTTTAAAGTGTTTTTATCACGTTTTGTGTCTCGTGTTAAATTTTCATTCAATAATTTTACGATTGCCCATGTATGGCTGTAAAACGTCAGGAACATGGATGCGCCCTTTCTCATCTTGATAATTTTCCATTATCGCAACCAGTGTACGCCCTACTGCTAACCCCGATCCGTTAACGGTATGTACCAGTTCAGGCTTGCCTGTTTCAGGATTACGCCAGCGTGCTTTTAAGCGACGAGCCTGGAAGTCTCCAAAGTTACTGCAAGATGAAATCTCGCGATATTTATTTTGACCTGGTAACCAGACTTCTAAATCGTATGTTTTACGAGATGAAAAGCCAATATCACCTGTGCACAAGTTAACCATACGATAAGGTAAGTTGAGTTTTTGTAATATCGCTTCTGCATGTGAAGTAAGTTCTTCATGTGCCTGTTCTGATTGATCGGCTGTTACAATTTGTACTAATTCAACTT
>JAGLTQ010000208.1 GCA_023135195.1 Gammaproteobacteria bacterium
TACCCACTAAGTCTGAGTTAACACGCAGAATAAAGTCGTCTAAATTAAGATCAAGATCATCAACGCCATTGCTAAGCTTGGCGGCGAAGTAATAACGTAAATATTCTGGATTAAGGTTATCTAAATAGGTGCGAGCTTTGATGAACGTGCCGCGCGACTTCGACATTTTTTGTCCGTTAACCGTAAGGAAACCATGACAAAAAACAGCTGTTGGTGTGCGGTAATTACTACCAGTTAAAACCGCTGGCCAGAACAGGGTGTGGAAATAGGCGATATCTTTTCCAATAAAATGATAAACCTCATGTTCACTATCGGCTTTCCAGTAATCATCAAAATTCAGATCATCTCGTTTGTCACAGAGATTTTTGAAGCTTGCCATGTACCCCATGGGGGCATCTAACCAAACATAAAAGAACTTGCCCGGTGCGTCAGGAATCTCAAAGCCAAAATAAGGCGCATCACGTGAGATATCCCACGACTGTAAGCCGGATTCAAACCATTCACTCACTTTGTTACTGATTGCAGGTTGAGTGTGGTTACCGCTAATCCATTCACGCAACATGGGTTCAAAATCAGCGAGTTTGAAGAAGTAATGCTCAGATTCTTTTTCAATCGGAGTCGCACCAGAAACGGCAGAAACAGGATTTTTTAATTCTGTAGGTGCGTAGGTGGCGCCACAAACTTCACAGTTATCACCATATTGGTCTTCGGCATCGCATTTAGGACATGTTCCCTTAATAAAACGATCGGGTAAAAACATCTCTTTTTCAGGATCGTATGCTTGTTTGATGGTGCGTTGCTCAATATGACCAGCATCTCGCAGACGTTTATATATTGTTTCAACAATTTCACGGTTTTCTTCAGAATGCGTGGAATGGAAGTTGTCAAAGTTGACATTAAATTCTGCAAAATCAGCACGATGTTCTTTATCCGTCGCAGCAATCAATTCTTCAGGGGTAATACCTTCATTCTGAGCTCGCAGCATAATCGGCGTGCCATGAGCATCATCTGCACAAACATATGTGCACTGGTGGCCTTGCATTTTCTGAAAACGAACCCATATATCGGTCTGAATGTACTCAACCATGTGGCCAATATGAATACTGCCATTGGCATAAGGCAGAGCGCTGGTAACGAGAATTTGACGTGTTTTATTGGACATAATTTATTTACTACTTTGTAGAAGGCTATATTTTAAATTGTTTTTTGATTTGTTCCCTCCCCTTTAAGGGGAGGGTTAGGGTGGGGTGGTATCATTTTATCCCCTCCCCCTAACCCCCTCCCTGAAGGAGGGGGGATAAATTCATAGTTTTAATTAGGCGCGTTAAAGCGGGAATCTCTATTTTGCTGCCTAATAGTTACGACTTTTTAAAGGCGCTACGGTATCAGTTATCAGTCGCAACTACCACTTTGAACAGGTAGAATGTGCGCCTTTATGGGGAAGAGTTATCGTCACTAAGCTCGCAACCAGCACGATTTTTGTGTATATTGCGAACCCTGAATTACCAGATTAAATTACTGGGTTATTTAACCCTATCACTAGTAGGAGATAGAGCATGGCTAATGTCGCTCAATCACAAATCGAAGAAGCACTAAAAACGTATATTGATCCTTATCTTGAAGCTGACCTGGTTTCATCTAAAACAGTTAAAAATATTGCTGTTGATGGCGACAAAGTCACGATTGATGTCCTTTATGGATTTCCTATTAAAGGGTATGTAAAAGATTTAACAGACAAATTAACTGAGGCAGTAAAAGCAGTTGATGGTGTATCTGACGTAACGATCAACGTATCTCATAAAATTGCTTCTCATGCCGTACAAAAAG
>JAGLTQ010000209.1 GCA_023135195.1 Gammaproteobacteria bacterium
TTTGCCCCTGTGCATGATAAATCCGATCCTAAAATAACCTCTGATTTATTTGGTATGAGCAAAAAGGCCTTTAAAAAAGCGATTGGCAGTTTATATAAACAAAAAATTATTAACATCGAAAAAGATGGTATTAATTTAGTTAAGAAATAACATTAATTAAACTAGTCGGGAAATTATCATGAAAACAAAGTTAGTCTTCACCTTCATCGTAGGTATGTTATTAACTCAAGTTACATACGCTAACGACCATAAAGTCGGCCAGCAACTTTTTCAAGCAAGCTGCGCATCTTGTCATGGTACCGCTGGTGGTATGGATATGAACAAACGTGTTGCACCACCGATTGTTGCAGTGCGAATGCATTATATTAGCACCTATGCGGATAAAGATTCATTCGTAATGGCTGTAGCTGACTGGGTAGAAAATCGTGATGCAGATAATTCAATGATGCGTGGAGCAATCCGTCGCTTCGGTCTTATGCCTGCGGTTAAGGTAACTCGAAATGAAGCTGAAAAAATTGCTGCGTATATTTATGATGGTGATATCGAAAAACCTGAAGGCTTTCAACAACACTTTGAAGAGCGTCACGGAAAAAAGAAAAACCGTTAATTTTCTATGAAGCGCGCACAAGACATATTACAACAAACATTTGGCTATAATGATTTTCGACACCACCAAGCCGACATCATACAAAGCCTATTAAAAGGTGATGATGCGTTGGTGTTGATGCCAACCGGTGGTGGTAAGTCTTTGTGTTACCAAATACCTGCCATGGTGCGTGAAGGTGTCGGTATTATCATTTCCCCCTTGATTGCATTAATGCAAGATCAAGTTGATGCACTACAACAACTTGGTATTCAAGCGGCCTTTTTAAATTCATCCATGGATGGTGAAGCACAACATAAAACGGAACAGCTTTTACTCAAGGGTGAAATTGATCTGCTTTATGTTGCACCTGAACGCTTAATGACAAATAAAATGTTGTCATTACTTGAACGCGCAGAAATCGCCTTGTTTGCAATTGATGAAGCCCATTGTGTATCACAATGGGGACACGACTTCCGTAAAGAATATCAACAACTACGAATATTGCATGAACGATTTCCAAATATTCCCCGCATTGCATTAACTGCAACGGCTGATCAACGTACCCGTCAGGAAATTGTTGAACAACTTAACTTACAAGATGCTAAATTATTTCTGAATAGCTTTGATCGCCCTAATATTAATTACACTATTAGTGAAGGGACAAATGCGCGCGATCGTTTGTGGAACTTTTTAGAACGTGAACATGCAAAAGATTCGGGCATTGTTTATTGCCTTTCACGTAATAAAGTAGATAAAACGGCTGACTGGTTAGTGCGCCAAGGCCGTAATGCCTTGCCTTACCATGCAGGGTTATCTGCAGAAGTACGTCAGAAAAACCAACGTCGTTTTTTGCGTGAAGATAATATTATTATTGTTGCCACCATTGCCTTTGGAATGGGCATAGATAAACCCGATGTGCGTTTTGTTGCGCACTTAAGCCTACCAAAAAGTATTGAAGCCTATTACCAGGAAACCGGTCGTGCCGGACGTGATGGTGCCCCCGCCAATGCATGGATGAGTTACGGCTTACAAGATGTGATCAGCTTACGCCAAATGGCGGAGAGCAATGATTCCAGTGAACAATTCAAACGCATTTTACATAATAAACTCGAAACCATGCTGGCCTTATGTGAACAACGTCATTGTCGCCGCCAATCTATCCTTGCCTATTTTGATGAACCACTAAAAGAACCCTGTGGTAATTGTGACACCTGCCTTAACCCACCCGAAGCCTGGGATGCGACAGAAGCCGCAAGAAAAGCGTTATCTTGTGTTTATAAAACCGGACAACGCTTTGGTGTTAATTATGTGATTGATGTTTTACTTGGCAAAGATAATGCGCGTATAAAACAATTTCAACACGATACTGTAAGCACCTATGGCATTGGTAAAGACACACATGAACAAGAATGGCGCAGCCTCTTTCGCCAACTCATTGCGCTGGGATATTTGAAAACAGACGTAGAAGGTCACGGTGCAATAAAACTTGAAGAACAATCAAGACCATTACTTCGCGGTGAAATTGAACTTGTTTTACGTAAACCTTCAGTTGATAAAGACACCAAGAAGAAAAAAGGTAAAACGAGAACATCTCTTCGCAGTGTTGATGCGCCTTTATTTGAATTGTTACGTGAACACCGCTTAGAGCTTGCTGAAGAAAAAGGTGTGCCACCTTATATTATCTTTCACGACAGTACACTTGAAGAAATGGCAAAAACTCGACCTGAAAGTTTAGAACGCATGCAATACATATCTGGTGTAGGCGAACAAAAGCTGAAGAAATTTGGACAATCCTTTTTAGATGTTATCCAATCCAGTCCGTTACCAGACATATTACAAAATAATTTAAGTGATACCGTTAACGAAACATTAACTTTACTCAATGATGGTTTAGATATAGATAGCATCGCCAGCCAACGAGAAATAAAGCTATCCACTGTTTATACCCATCTCGCAGATGCCATAGAAGTTGGTCTAATAGAGGCAAAAGAAGTGTTACAACTCAGTGATGGCGAACATAACGAAATCATTAATGCGCTTGAAATTAATATGGATGATGACAAATTAAAACCCGCCTATGACGCACTTGAAGGGCAATATGACTACGGCATTTTAAAATGTGTACAGGCGAGCTTTTAATCTTATCTAAAAGTAACTATAACAATTAATCAAACTTAGAAAGTATATCCATACTCTTATGTAAGATACGAATAATCTCTGTACTACTTTTTGACACTTCTTTATAAAAAATAATATGACTACCTTGCGGAAATTTACGAAAATCAATTTTAATATAATCACACTCTTTACCTACATGAGGTTTATCTGCAATTAAATGAAAAATATCATCAAACTGTTTAAGATAAAAATTTCGTTGTTCTTTACCCCATTGAATTTCAGTATATTTTGCAATCCTGGTTAAATCGTCTTTAGCAAGCTTTGTTAACCGAAATTCCCCCATTAACGTTGCTCATTATCTAGTTCAGAAACAAGTCCTTCATAAGAGTAGTCAACCAAGCCACTTTTCTCACCTTCATCTAGCATCTCACGTAAGGTTTCCAGTTTCGTTTCAGCATCTTCCAGAACACGTAAACCTGTTCGAATTACTTCACTGACAGAACCATAACGTCCACTATTAATTTGCCTTGTAACAAAATCATCAAAATGATCACCAAGGGTAATACTTGTGTTTTTAGCCATTTAGCACCTCCAACAATACCAAGATATACCTAATACTGGTATAATAATGGCTGTTTTTCAAGTACATTTTGATTTATTTTTAAATTTGATCATAGTGACCACCAATCGCAAAAACATAAATAGCGAGATCATCAAACTTATAAATTAGCCGATCTTTTTGACTTAAACGACGTGACCATAACCCGGTAAGATTATGTTTTAAACGCTCAGGTTTTCCTATTCCGCTAGCAGGATCACCACGCAACATTTCTTTTAAAATTAAGCATAATGCTTTATATAATTTTTTATCTTTTTGTCTCAGCGTCTCGTAGGCAGCCCATGTATTTCCTTCAAATACCAGTGATCTCATCCAGCTCCCCATCCGTAGGTTGATAACCTTTTCCCTTTAAATTTGATTTCATTGAAGTCGCTATTTGCTTCATTAAGTCTGAATTTTGCAACACATACAGCGTTTCCTGCTCTCGATCCCAATCATCTGC
>JAGLTQ010000021.1 GCA_023135195.1 Gammaproteobacteria bacterium
TTTCTGGCTTTTTCTCTGGTTCTGAAACAGGCTTAATGAGCCTGAATCGTTACCGATTACGTCACCTTGCGGATAAAAAAAATAAGGGTGCAATGCGTGCTTTTCGCTTATTACAAAAACCGGACAAACTCATTGGCCTTATTTTATTAGGAAATAACTTTGTTAATATCCTTGCCTCAGTTATTGCAGGTATTATTGCGTTACGACTATATGGTGATTTTGGTATTTTAATTGTTCCATTTGTTCTTACATTTGTTGTACTTGTTTTTGCTGAAGTGACTCCCAAAACACTGGCTGCAATGCACCCTGAAAAATTTGCCTTACCAGCAACCCTTATTCTCAAACCTTTATTAACAATCCTATATCCTTTTGTTTGGATCGTTAACCTCTTTTCTAAAGCCATATTTAAGGCCTTTGGTATTCAGCAAACAACGGGCAGTGATAAATTAAGCAGCGAAGAACTTCGTATTGTTGTGAATGAAGCCGCCACCATGATTCCAAAAGGTCATCAAAAAATGCTCTTAAGCATTTTAGATTTAGAGAAAGTGACGGTGGATGACATTATGGTGCCACGAAATGAAATTATCGGTATAGATCTCGAAGATGAATGGTCTGATATTATTAAACAGCTCGCTGAAACTCAACATACTCGTTTGCCTATTTTTGAAGGCGATATCGATCATATTATTGGTGTTATTCACATTCGCAGAGCATTACGTTTTTTCCATAATGAAGATACGACGAAAGAAGACTTCAAAAAAATTATTCGTGACGCATACTATGTTCCAACAGGCACACCGTTAAATACTCAGTTGCTCAATTTTCAACATGAACGCCGCCGCAATGCCATGGTAGTCAATGAATACGGTGATATTCTTGGTATTGTGACACTCGAAGACATCCTTGAGGAAATTGTTGGTGAATTTACAACCGATCCATCTGCAAGTCGTAAAGATGTTCATACTAAAGAAGATGGAAACTACCTGATTGATGGCAGTATTACTGTACGAGAACTGAACAAGCTACTCGACTGGAAACTACCTATTGAAGGTCCAAAAACATTAAATGGACTCATTATTGAGTATTTAGAACATATACCTGAGCCCGGCACGAGTATGTTGTTAGACAACTACCCTATTGAAATTATACAAACAACAAAAAACGCAGTGAAAACAGTCTTAATTGATCCTAACTGGAATAAAACTCAACAAGTACTTTCTAAAGACTAAATCATCCCTATTTCTCCAATAATTTGCTATTTGATCGAAAGCGGCATAAAACAACCATTTCGGCACCGCGCAATTGTACAATCAGATTAAAAACATACTATAATCCCTAGAAATCATTACATTTTTTGGAGATTTCTTTGTCGAAACTGACACTTTCTTTTAAAGGCAAAGTGCTAAAAGTTTTTCCTGTTTTAAAAGGAAGTATGATGCTTGGTAGTGATCCCAGCTGCACCATATTTATTGATAGCCTGGCAATTCAGCCTCAACATACTCAAATTGACACCGTAAATAATGAGTCTGTTATTCGTGATCTTAATACTGAAGATGGCACCTTTATTGGCCAAACGAAGTTAGAAGGCCTGCACCCACTAAAAGATGGTGAAATTATTCGTGTTGGCAAACACACTATCTCCTACGAATTCTCCGAAGATATTAATAACACCGGCGAAACTGAAGCCGTTGTCGAAGAACATATCAAAGAAGAAGAAGCCCCCATCCAAATGCAATCCCAGGAAAAAACACAGGGCTGGCTACAAATTATGAATGGTTCAAACCTTGGTAAAACGATGAGTTTGAACAAGGCAATGACGAACCTCGGAAAACCAGGTATTTCTACCGCGGTAATAACCAAACGATCTGATGGTTATTTTATTTCTCAATTAGAAGGCAAACATCCACTTTTAATTAAAAATAAAGAGCTTGGGGATAAGAGTCTACAATTAACGGATGGAGACACTATTCAAATTGGTAACATCAAAATGCAGTTTTATCTTGAATAAAAGATTATAGATGAGACATTTTCAGGAGTCCTACAATGACAACCGAACAACGCCACTTCACCCGTATTCCTTTTGATGCATCTGTAATTGTTATTAATCCTCGTAGCAATGAAAAAACCATGGCTGAACTTCTCGATATTAGTTTTAAAGGCCTCTTAATAAGTAAACCCAAAGATTGGCTGGGGGTGAGTGGCGATGGTTACACCGTACATTTAGAATTAGCCGGAGAGGAAGTTCAACTAAATCTAGATGTTGTTGAAGTTCATCATGAAGAAGATCATATCGGTTTTAAAACTGAACACATGGATATTGATACAGCAACGCACTTACGACGTATCGTTGAGCTCAATTTAGGTAATGAAGATTTACTTGAACGAGAGCTTTCTGAACTGGTGCATTCAAATTAATCTATTGCATTTAGAGCTTCATCTAAACGAGTAACACCAATCACTTCCATTCCTTCAATTGGCTTTTGTGGCAGATTAGCTTTAGCTACTAACGCACGTTTAAAACCGTGTTTAGCCGCTTCATGCAACCGTTCTTGACCATTAGGTACAGGACGAATTTCTCCCGCCAAACCAACTTCACCAAAGACAATGACATCACTTGGCATAATACGATCACTTAAACTTGATTTGATCGCAAGTATTACTGCTAAGTCAGCGCCTGTTTCCGTAACTCGAACACCACCCACTACATTCGCAAAAACATCCTGATCATGAGTCACAATTCCACCATGTCGGTGTAATACAGCAAGTAACATAGCAAGCCTGTTATGCTCTAAACCTGTTGTTACGCGACGTGGATTACTTAAATGACTTTCATCAACCAATGCCTGCACTTCGACAAGCAAAGGACGATTACCTTCAAGAGTTACCATCACGACACTACCTGATACTGCTTTGTCATGTTGTGAAAGAAAAATGGCAGATGGATTACTGACGTCACGTAACCCTTTTTCCGTCATAGCAAAAACGCCCAGCTCATTTACTGCGCCATAACGATTTTTAATCGCTCGAATTAATCGGTAACGGCTGCCGCTATCGCCTTCAAAATAAAGCACCGTATCAACCATATGTTCTAATACACGTGGTCCAGCCAGATTACCTTCTTTCGTAACATGGCCAACTAAAAAAATGCTTGTTTGTGTTTGCTTGGCATAACGAACTAACAATGCAGCGCTTTCACGAACCTGAGCAACACCACCCGGGGCAGATTGCAGCTCATCGGTGTAAATCGTCTGAATAGAATCAACTACCATGACACGTGGTTTTTCTTTTTGTGCAGTATTTAAAATATCTTCAACACGTGTTTCAACTAATAAGTTTAATGAGTCTGTTTTCAAACCTAATCGTGTGGCTCGAGCACTAACTTGCTGTAATGATTCTTCACCTGTTATATATAATGGATTTAACTCACCGAGTTGAGTCAATATTTGTAACAATAATGTAGATTTTCCAATACCAGGATCACCACCTAATAAAACAACCGAACCAGCAACTAAACCACCACCCAAAACGAGATCAAATTCAGCGCTACCTGTATTAAAACGACCAACATCATCGGTACTTATTTCATCTAAACGTTGAACTTTTAAGCCTTTGGCTTCACCGGCAAACCCGGCATATCGTGTAGTGCGTGAAGATGCAGGTGGAGTAGATGTTATTTCGACTAATGTATTCCAGGCACCACAGTCACCGCACTGTCCTGCCCACTTTGGAGCTTCTCCACCACAATCACTACAGCTATATAATATTTTTGTTTTTGCCATATCTGAATTATTCTTAACTAATAATTTATTATTTGATACTAACACGAATAAATATCCCTAAAATACAAATTCTGTGAAACTGTTTCATGCCTTTGTCATATTAATACGGTAGAATATATCAAACTATTTTATTGAAGAATGGAAGTTTAGGATGTCTTGGTTTAAAGATATTATCAAAAACAAGAAAAAAACCTTAGCTAAGCGCTCAGAAGGACTACTTACGGCATTAGCAAAGTCATGTGTATATGCCTGGAACGATACTGTTGAGCTCGATAAGATATTACAAGATAGTCTTAATATGCTACCTCACTGCGATCTTATTTATACAGTAGATACTGCTGGTGAGTTAGTTTCATCAAATATTGAAGCAAATACAAAAGATGCAACGTTAAAAGGACGAGTTTTAGTTGGCCGTCCTTTTATGGAAACTCTGCCTTATAACGGTTTCACCATGTCTCCGGTTTATGTCAGCCTGCATAGTCGCAAGTCATGTATTACTGTTATGCAATCTGTTACCGATGGAGATAAAGTTCTTGGTTTTATTGCTGCTGACTTTGATGTTGAAAAACTTCCGGTAGATAAAGCACTTAAAAAAGAAGAAACTAAATGGCAACAATATAAAGGTGATCCGGCAATTCGTGGCACACTTTTTTTGCAAGAACGCGTACTTAGTGCGATGGACAAGCAACTTGATAGCGTCACTGAAATCATCAAAGACATGATGCAGCACCATGGTATCTTCCATTGCAAAATTCATTATTCAAGTTCTCGGGTTTCATTTTGGACGATGGAAAACCCGTATGACTATCATATTCACATGCTGGAAGATCTCGTTGATCCTGAACGCTGTTTGGCTTACTCACGACAAGACTATCCTGATATTGCAACGGTACCTCAAAATAAAATTGCTGAAGTAATGGACATGCTAAAAATATTACGCAATATGGATGAAACCGTTTACTTGCGTTCAGCCTCTTTTAATATTGTTAATGGTATAGTTGGGCTAACATTCTCATGTGATGGTTCGCATTACATGAACTATGCTGAATTTCTGGAATGGGATTTAGATAAGTGGTTTGGAAAGTAGTTTAACTGCTAATAATTTATGTAGGCCGACGCCAATATCAAAACATCAATATTTATTAAGCACTAGCACTTAATAAATAGGCTGGCGCTTTTTTCTAACACTGCGTCGGGCTGAAGCCCGACCTACATAAGTCAAAACAAGTTTCAGGCCGGCCTACATAAATTATTTTAGTTATTATAGATAAACTCAACGCGCTTCGTCACACCACATAATAACTCGTAACCAATTGTTTCAGATGACTCCGCAATCTCTTCAATAGGCAATCCTTCACCCCATAAAACTACAGGATCATTAATAGCCGAGTTTGGTTGTTCACTAAGATCAACACAAATCATATCCATAGAGACGCGCCCTAATAAAGAACAACGTTTGCCATTTACTAAAACAGGTGTACCAGTTTTAGCATGGCGAGGATATCCATCGCCATAACCAATAGCAACAATTCCTATCTTCATATCTTTTTTGCAAATATATGTACTGCCATAACCAATGGTTTCATCTTTTTTTACTGACTTAATGGAAATTAACTGTGATGACAATGTCATTACAGGTTTTAAGTTATGATCTTCTGCTTTGCCATTTATAAAAGGTGAAACACCGTAAAGCATAATGCCTGGACGGTTCCAGGTAGCATGGCTTTGCGGCCAACCCAATATACCCGCTGAATTTGCGATGCTTATTTCATCAACAGAGATTTTATCAATGCTTTGAAAAAAAACATCGATTTGCTTTAATGTCTTGTCATCATGTTTATCATCAGCATTAGAAAAATGCGTCATAAACTTAATTACTGAATTAGTGCCCGAACATTTTCCTAATCGTTGAGAAATACTTTTTAACTCTTTTGGCTCAAAACCTAAACGATGCATTCCGCTATCAACTTTGATAACAATCGTAATAGAATCAGACTTTGATTGTTCTAGTAGTTGGATCTGAGTTTCATTATGAATAACAACGTCAAGATTATATTCGCGAACTAAATTGAGTTCTTCTTCAGAAAAAAAACCTTCTAGTAATAATATAGGTAATGTAATTCCTGCTTCACGTAATTGAACTGCTTCACCAATACGTGCAACGCCAAATGCATCTGCATCATTTAATGCTTTAGCAACATTTACCATACCATGACCATAGGCGCTGGCTTTTATAATGGCGATACATTTTGAATCTGGAGCGGCTTTTTTTGCGACAGATAAATTATGTCGGCATGCGGAGAGATCAATAACGGCTTTTGTCGTCATTCATAATCCTCATTATAACCACCAGTGTTAGAGTGATTTTCAAAACGTGTATATTTCCCAAGGAATGTTAATCGTGCCATACCAATGGGACCATTACGTTGTTTACCAATAATAATTTCTGCCGTTCCTTTTTGTTCACTATCTTCATTATAAACTTCATCACGATAAATAAAGACAATGAGATCGGCATCTTGCTCTATCGCACCCGACTCACGTAAGTCAGACATAATAGGACGTTTATTCGGGCGTTGTTCCAGACTACGATTAAGCTGTGATAAAGCTAAAACAGGGACACCTAACTCTTTAGCCAGACCTTTAAGTGAACGTGATATTTCAGAAATTTCTGTTGCACGATTTTCACCATTGCCTTTTGCTGATTGCATCAATTGCAAATAATCGATAACGATCATACCCAAACCATGTTCACGATGAATACGTCGTGCCCGTGAGCGAATTTCCATTGGGTTTAAGCCAGGTGTATCATCAATAAAAATAGGTGCTTCATTTAAAATACCAACAGCTGACGTTAAACGTGGCCAATCAGCATCTTCTAACTTACCTGTACGTATTTTATTAGAATCAATTCGACCTAACGATGCCATCATCCGCATCACCAATTGGTCACCTGGCATTTCCATACTAAATACAGCAACTGGTTGTTTATGTTTAATTGCAGCATTTTCAACAAGGTTCATTACAAACGATGTTTTACCCATTGAAGGACGACCGGCGATAATAACCAAATCGGCCTTTTGTAAGCCCGATGTCATATTATCAAAATCATCAAAACCGGTTGGTATTCCTGTGTAGGCAGTATCACTTTGGTATAGCTCATCAATACGATCTACCGCTTTAACGAGTAAGTCCTGAATCTTTTCATAGCCACCATCTGCGCGGCCACCTTTTTCAGCAATTTCAAAAACTTTGCTTTCAGCCATATCCAGTAATTCGGCACTAGTACGACCATCGGGGTTATAGGCAGATTCAGCAATTCCTGTTGATACCTTAATAAGTTGACGTAAAACCGAACGCTCGCGAACAATCTTCGCGTAAGCTTTAATATTCGCAGCAGTTGGGGTGTTTTTTGCTAGTGAGCCTAAGTAACTTAAGCCACCAATATTGTTTAATTCATTACGTGAATCTAACCATTCAGACAGGGTTACAACATCATAAGGATTATTTTCTTCCGCCAAACTAAAAATAGCACTATAGATTAATCGATGATCCTGACGGTAAAAATCTGCTTCCATCACCACATCTGAAACTTGATCCCAGGTGCTATTATCAATCATCAAACCACCCAACACTGCCTGCTCTGCTTCAAGTGAATAGGGCGGGAGCTTTAATGATTCTGTTTCGATATCAGTCGGATAAGATGAATCAGGATATTGGGGTACGTCTTGTTGCATTCGTGCAAAGTCTCTTTTTTAATATCTTAAGATTTATTCCCTCGACAATTGCTCCTGCATTGTCCTACATTTGCCCGTCCATGGGCTTGTCCCCTTCAAGGGGAGGGCTAGGGAGGGTGATTTTATATATCCCCGCCCTAGCCCCCTCCCAGAGGGAGGGGGAATAAGTACACAATTATCAAGTCAGTATCGTGCTTTTTTTAATTAGACAGGATAATTATCAATCTGAAAGAATATCACAACCGCTCGGCTCGGGATCGTGAATCAATGCCAATCTATAAAATTCTTATGACAGAAATCAACTATACAGACTATGGATTCCGGCTAAGAACCTGCCAGAATGACAGCAGAAACAAAAAAAGCTGGTTAAAAATTAACCAGCCTTTCTTAAATAGCTAAGTGCGTCTAAAGTTACTTTTTAGTTGTCAGGGCAAGGCGTCAATGCGCGCAGAAACGGAGTGTACAATCAGGCCGTTCTCGCACATCCCTGTGCTACACGGCATTTGAACATCCTTATTCTACATACATGAGTATTCGAGCACATTTACAACGCAGCCATTCTTTAAATTGCTAAAGGACTGCTAAAAATAACTTTAGTCGTGCTTTACTCAGCTTCAACAGTTAACGCGATAGCTTGTGCTACATCTGAATGAAGTTGGAATGAAATCTCAAATTCACCGGTATGACGAATCGCTTCTGGTAATGAAACTTCACGACGTTCAACAGTGATACCTGCTGTAGCGGCTGCTTCAACAATATCCGTTACACCAATTGAACCAAATAATTTACCTTCTTCACCAGCATTCGCTTTAATGGTGATTGCCCCAACGCCAGCAATTGCTTCAGCACGAGATTGAGCTGTTGCTAATACTTCCGCAGCTGCTTTTTCCAGTTCAGCACGGCGTGCTTCAAAATCTGCAATGTTTGCTTCGTTTGCTGGTACTGCTTTTTTACCTGGTACTAAGAAATTACGACCATACCCAGATTTAACCTTTACACGATCACCCAGATTTCCCAGATTAGCAACTCTTTCTAATAAAATGACTTCCATCTTTTTACCCTCAATTTAGATTACGTTTTTTGCGTAACCTTTAATTCAAATCGTCTTGTGCTTTTTTAGCACATAAACGAAAACGTAAATTTAACCAGTTATCTAACAAACCTATCGAAGCAATTAGTAACAAACCTATAGCACCGTGTTGTAATGTAAAGAATATAAATACATATACCCCTGTTAATAATGATGGGCTTAATTTACATTTTGCCACCAGGTTATGAACGACGGCTAACCCTTGAAACATCATTAATACAATTGCGATAAAAAACAGATTTAACACCATTTCGTTCGCAGTTGTAATTACAAACACCGTTATAACAAAAGCAATATTTGCCGCCACCATACCAAATCGTAACTGTTGAAACTCTTTTGCAAAACCTCCCGGGTTATACAACAAAGCTTGCCAGTAACGAGCTAATAACAAACTTAATGTTTGTAATGCTAAAAATAAAGCGATTGCCGATCCTGTCATAATCGTTGACATGAATAACCAGAGCTTTTCAGCTTTTGGTCCTTCCTGAATCTTCATACCCGCTTCTTTTAACATGGGTATAAGCTGTTTATTTATTACTTCTTGCCAATGTGCTGCTGGATCAGTAAAAAAATAAAACCCTAATACCAGCAAGCAACTTGCAGTTGCTGCTACAACAATCGCGAGTGACATTGATGTTCTGGCTAAAACGATACTGGCTAAAAACCAGGCGGGTAACCAAAACTTTAACGCCAACTCCAGGCCTATCGCAGGTTGATTTAACGCCACTCCTGTAAAAACAGCGAGTATCACTGTTGCTACAAGAAGGTTAATCAAACCTTCGCGATAACCATGAACCAGTGTAACCAAAGCTACAGCGGCTGTTGTAAAAATTGCTAAGGGCGAAATAATGAGCGATAACAAAGCCAAACTGACAACGCTACCAATCGCTTGCACCCGACCATGCATTATATATTTCGCTAAAGCTTGCATGGTTTGTTCCCTTTAGTTTGACAAATTAAGTTCGCCAAATAACTGGAGTAACTAAATGACTCTCTTAATCGTGAGAATCAGTGTACGGCAATAATGCAATAAAGCGCGCACGTTTAACGGCTGTTGCCAGCTGACGTTGGTAACGTGCTTTTGTACCTGTAATACGGCTAGGTACAATCTTGCCACTTTCAGTAACATTAGCTTTTAATGTCGCTAAGTCTTTGTAATCAATCTCTTCTACTTTATCTGCAGTAAAACGGCAGAATTTTCTACGACGGAAATGACGTGACATCTTTCGTCTCCTTATTTAATTTGGTTATGAAGTGCTATTCAGCAGCTTCTGTTTTAGCTTCTTCAGCGGGCTTAGCTTCTTCTGTTTTAGCTTCTTCAGCAGGTTTAGTTTCTGCTGGTGCAGCGGCAGCGGCTGGCTTATCTTCACGGCTAGTGCGATTAGAACGATCATCACGGCCTCGACTATCGCGCTCATCAGTTTGCGCCATAGGTGAAGGTTCAGTAATCGCAGCTTTACGACGAATAACCAAATTACGTAGAACAGCATCATTAAAACGGAAACCGTTTTCAAGTTCATCTAATGTGGCTTGATCAC
>JAGLTQ010000210.1 GCA_023135195.1 Gammaproteobacteria bacterium
AGTTAATACATTATGGACTGCTAAAAGAATATATAATTTCATCAATGCTTACAAAAAAAATAACGTTCCATTTTTATGTGAAGTCGCGGGAAAGCAATTTAGCTTAATAGATGCATATACATATCAGAATACGCCTTACAGTAATATGAATGGTGAGCAGGTTGTTATGGAAGGCGATAAAATTACTTTTTCTTGTAAGAATAGCTATATTCAATGTCAACTAAAAGAAAGTGATTAATCGCTGGTTTATATTTTATTAAAAAATAAAATCACGTCCTTAGGGCGTGCAGCGGTTCTACAGTGCTCCTTGAACTCACCTACAGAGGATGAGTGGCCTATATAGGGTGAGATCAAAACCACGTTCTTAGAACGTGGTTTTTTACTTTTCCAGCATATCGATTAAAAGGTCACTTAACTCAGTTTTTGTTTCTTTATTGCTCAGCTTATCTTCTAAAGAGCTAAATTCAGTAATGATTTTATTACGCTCTGCAGTATCATCTAACAAAGTAATGAGTTTGTTAGATATTTTTTCTACAGTTGCATCATTTTGTATAAGTTCAGGCACAACACGTTTATCTGCAACGATGTTACATAAGGCAATATGGTCAATTTTTAAAGTTCGCGTCACCAGAAAATAGCTTAATTTACTTATTTTATTTATTACCACCATGGGGATTTGCAGTAATGCAAGCTCAAGAGTGACCGTGCCTGACACGGTGATAACCGCATCACAGACAGACATAACATCATGGCTGCGTTGACTAATAATTCTCATATTAAGCTCAACATCATTAAAATAAGGGAGTATATCTTCTTCTTTCAACGTAGATGCAACGGGAATAACAAATTGGGCGTTAGGTTTTTCTTTAATGATCTGTTTGGCGCATTCAACAATGATAGGCAGTAAACGTTTTATTTCACTTTGACGACTGCCAGGGAATAACCCAACAACGGGTTTATCGTTATCAAGTAAGAATTCGTTTTTCAATGCTGTTTTATTATTAGTTACATGTATTTCGTCAACTAAAGGATGACCAACAAACCTTACCGGCACATCATATTTTTTATAAAAGGTTTCTTCGAAAGGGAAAACGACCGCCATCATATCGACAAGTTTACGTATTTTGAATACGCGCTTTTGTCGCCACGCCCAAACTTGAGGGCTGATATAAAAAAGAACTTTAATACCGCATTCTTTTGCAGTTTTTGCTAAGCGTAAATTAAAGTCAGGGTAATCCGTTAAAACTAAAAGATCAGGTGGCTCAGTACGAAGTAAGTGTTGCATTTTTTTTAATGCACTACTGATAGTATTCCAGTGCGCCAGGACTTCAAACAATCCAACTACTGCAAGATCTGCTGAGTCGACCAGCGCATCAACGCCAGCCTCAACCATATTAGTCCCACCAATGCCGTAGAATATTATATTAGTATTTTTTTCTTTGACTTCACGAACCAGTTTGGCTGCATGTAAATCACCGGATGCTTCTCCGGCAATAATCATGACTCGTTTGTTTGTTGTTTCTTTCATATGATTTATAGTTAATGCATTTCTGGATTCCGGGTCTCATTTTATTCGCCCGGAATGACGAACTGTGCTGCAACTCTATATTCTTTTCTTACTATGATGTGTGATTACATTGTCTTTGCGAGAAAGAGTTAAAAATGGAATTTTTAACCCTGACGCGGCAATCTTTATTTTTATACTGCAGATTTAATCGTGTCACAAACCAGTTTAATCTGCTCTTCTGTCATTTCCGGAAAGACAGGTAATGACATGCAATGTTCTATAGTATCTTCTGTTACCGGTAACGAAACACCCGCACATTCTTTTTCAAATGCTTTTTGCTGATGTAATGGAATAGGGTAATAGATAGCATTACCAATTTCTTTTGCTGTTAAAGCCGGCATAATGGCATCGCGTTTATCTGTTAATACCGTGTATTGATGATAAACATGAGTACCAATACCATCTTCAAAAGGAACCGTCACAACATCTTTAAGTTGTTCACTGTAGCTATGCGCAACCCGACGACGTTCATTATTGTATTCGTCAATGTGTTTATGTTTGATACGCAGGATAACCGCTTGTAATTCATCTAAACGACTATTGTAGCCAATGACATCATGATGATAACGTTCGCTACTGCCATGATTTCTATAAATGCGAATTTTTTCAGCAATAGCATCATCATTCGTTGTTACCATGCCACCATCACCATAACAGCCAAGATTTTTACTCGGGAAAAAGCTATGGCAACCGGCTAAACCAATACCACCAGTGGTTTCATTACCAATTTTTGCACCATAGGATTGTGCGCAATCTTCTATTACAAGCAGGTTATGTTTTTTTGCTACCGCCATGATCTTTTTCATGTCTGCCGGCTGACCAAATATATGCACAGGGATAATTGCGCGTGTTTTATCAGTAATTGCAGCTTCTATTAAATCAGCGTCAATGTTTAAAGTGTCTGCTTTAATGTCCACGTAAACCGGGGTCGCCCCTACATAACGGATTGCTTCAGCAGTGGCAATAAATGTGAATGAAGTTGTAATAACTTCATCACCTTCACTAATGCCTGCGGCGAGTAGGGCAAGATGTAAAGCGTCGGTGCCTGATGCGCAGCTTAATGCATGCTTTACTCCAAGATGTTCAGCGGCTTCTTTTTCAAAAGCTTGTACATTTGGCCCAAGAATAAACTGAGTTTTACCGAGAGCCTCGATAATTTTTGTATCAATCTCTTGTTTAAGATTATTGTATTGTAGCTTGAGATCAACCATTGGTATCATGTTATAAAGCTCCGTAAAAATGTATTGAGTTATTCTTTAAGATAAATATATTCTTGAAACTCATATTACTGAGTACCAAGCAATTCGCTAATCTTTGTTGCTGTTTGTAATGCAAGCAAGCCAGCTTTACCACTCACAACGGGTGGAGTGTCGTTAGATATTGAATAAAGGAAAGATTCTATCTCGCTGTATAAAGCATCCCCTTGCTCGAAAGTGCGTTCATTACTTTCAATGTTTGCAATACCCGGATACATTTCGCCATCCCCTTTATTGTGAATAGCCAGTTTCTTATTTTGGAAATCAATAGAAATGTAGGCATCATGTTGGAATATACGCATAATACGTTCGCTCTTCATGCTGACACGACTTGCAGTCACATTTGCTACACAGCCATTTTCAAACGTAAGACGAGCATTTGCGATATCAATTTCTTTAGAAATTACCGCAACACCATTGGCATCAATATTTTTAACCGGTGAACGTGCAAAATCAAGGATAATATCAATATCATGAATCATTAAATCGAGAACAACATTTACATCTGCTCCACGCGGATTAAAGGGAGCGATGCGATTGGATTCAATAAACAAAGGTTGTTTGAGTTCGTTTTCTAATGCCAGTACTGCAGGATTAAATCGTTCCAAATGGCCGATTTGAAATACACATTTATTCTCATCTGCAATTTTAACCAGCTCTTCAGCTTCTTCCACCGTAGAAGTGATGGGTTTTTCCAGTAAAACATGAATTTTATGTTCGAGAAATACTTTTGCAACTTCATAATGCTTTTGCGTGGGAACCACAATGCTTACGGCATCTACTTTACCTATTAACTCTTTATAATCAGTAAAGGCGGGCACATCATGCTCATTGGCGATTGTTTGTGCAATCTCTAAGCTCGCGTCACATACTGCGACAAGTTCAGATGATTCTAATTGGGCATACTTTTGTGCGTGAAATTTTCCAAGGTAACCTACGCCAATAACGGCAGTTCTAATTTTACTCATTACTTTTCCGATTTTATCTGAATAGTGGGGTTTTCAGCTGATTTAAAATATGAAGAGCTGACTTAAATAATTTTCGTTAAATTAAGTGGTTATGATCGCATTCTCTTATTTTAAAATCAACAAGATAGGCGTGATAGAGTGGTTTTCAGAGCTCAAAGACATAGCCATTTAGATGATTTTGGGAGTATGCTAGTTCCAGTATTAATAGTTAGCAGGAATTGAATTGAATGGTTAAAAAACAGACTTTACCGCCTATTCTTGATTGGGCCGATCGGGGGCAGTTTGTCGCCGGGGTTGATGAGGTTGGACGGGGGCCTTTGGCAGGCCCCGTTGTCGCAGCAGCGGTTATTCTTGACCCAAATAAGCCAATTGATGGCTTAATGGATTCAAAGAAAATCTCAGAAAAACGAAGAGAAGTTTTGGCTGTAGAAATAAAAGAAAAAGCCATTGCCTGGGCTATTTCCCGTGTAGATGTTGATGAGATTGACCGAATTAATATATTACAGGCCAGTTTAAAAGCCATGACAATTGCTGTTTCTGAGCTTAAACAACAGCCTGATTTTGTCATGATTGATGGTAATAAGATTCCGGCCGATTTGAACATTAAGGCCGAGGCCGTTGTCAAAGGTGATGACCGGGTCGCGTGTATAAGTGCAGCCTCAATTATTGCTAAAGTTGCTCGAGATCATGAAATGATAGAAATGGAGAATATATATCCTGGCTATGGGTTGGCTAAACACAAAGGTTATCCAACCAAGGTTCATATTGAGGCGTTACAAAAACTGGGTGTAACAGAAATTCATCGTCGTACTTTTGGACCTGTGAAAAAGGTATTAGCGATAAGTTAAGAGAAGAAAAGAAAAGGATACGAGCTAACATGGTATTACCGCTTATTTTAAGGTTAGATGTTGCAGGCCAACCGGTAAAATGGATTGACTGGCACGAGGCGGCTAATATTTATAGTCGGGGTTGTGTTGCCTGGACAGCGGGTGAAAATAGCTTTCAATTGCATGGTGGCCTTTCACGTCTTAGTGGTAAGCAGTCTCTTCTTTTAGTTAATTCGATTATTGCGGTAAAAGGTGAAAACCGTCGCAGTCATTCTAAAAGATTGATTCCACCATTGAATAATCGTGAATTATTCCAACGTGATCACCACACTTGCCTGTATTGTGGTAAATCAATGAAGAGTAAATTACTTACCCGAGACCATGTTAAACCACTTTCAAAAGGTGGACGAGACATCTGGTCGAATGTTGTTACGGCCTGCCGTCGTTGTAATACGCATAAAGGTAATCGCTTATTGGATTCCTTAAATATGAAATTACTCGCTGTGCCTTATGTCCCTAATATTGCTGAATATCTAGTATTAAGAAACAGGAAGATTCTTGGTGATCAAATGGCCTTCCTTAAAATGCAGTTTAGTAATCATGGCAAAAAGTGGCATGATCAAAAAATGCAGTAAAAAAGAATAAACCACGGGGGACACAGGGAGCACTGGGAAAGACATAAAAATCATATAGCCACGAAGGCCACCAAGGAACACAAAGAAAAATTATTATGAACAAAAGGAAATACTGGAAAAGTATTAACACTTAAAATCCCCCGTGTTACCTGTGGCCGTATAATCTAACCTTCGTGGCTATAATCATTTTTCGTTCAAAATTTAACCAGATATTAAGTCCTTTTCCGCCTTGCGTCCGGCAGCAATAAATCCCAAAATACCTTAATGTCTAAATCGTTTGTACATCTTTCCCTGCACACCGAATATTCCATTGTTGATGGCATAGTACGGATAAAACCGCTTGCAAATGCCGTGGCAGAGGCAGGTATGCCAGCGGTCGCTGTGACCGATCAAAGTAATATGTTTGCGCTGGTTAAGTTTTATCGTGCATGTCAGGCGGCAGGTGTAAAACCCATTATTGGTGTTGATTGCTGGGTGAGCAGCGAAGATGAGTCAACCCAACCGACTAAGCTGACATTGTTATGCGTTAATAATGTTGGTTACCTAAATCTCACCGAATTAGTTTCAAAAGGATATACCGAAGGGCAGCACCGCGGTATCCCCATGCTAAAAAAAGACTGGTTTGCCGGACATACTGACGGTTTAATTGCATTATCTGGTGGTCGCTTAGGTGATGTTGGTCTTGCTTTATTAAGTGAAAATACTGAACTTGCATCATCTCGTTTAAACGACTGGCTCCAGCTTTTTCCGAATCGGTTTTATCTGGAATTACAACGTACGGGCCGTGAAAACGAAGAAGACTATTTACATGCGGCAGTCGATCTCGCGATTAAACATGATGTCCCTGTGGTGGCAACAAACGAAGTACGTTTTATTTCAACAGAAGATTTTGATGCGCATGAAGCCCGAGTTTGTATTCATGATGGCCGCACCTTAGACGATCCTCGTCGTCCTAAACTTTATAGCGAACAACAATATCTTCGTTCGCCAGAAGAAATGATCGAACTGTTTAAAGACATTCCTTCTGCTATTGAAAACACCGTAGAGATTGCAAAACGTTGTACCGTAACCTTAACACTAGGGAAAAATTATTTACCTGACTTTCCAATCCCGGAAGGTTTAACCATTGAACAATTTCTTGAGGAAGAATCACGTAAAGGATTGGAAAAACGTTTACATCAATTGTTTGATGTAAATGCTGAAAACTTTGAAGAAAAACGCACTGAATATTACGCACGTTTACAGATTGAACTTGATGTTATTAATGACATGGGATTCCCCGGTTACTTTTTAATTGTTGCCGATTTTATTCGTTGGGCTAAAGAAAATGATGTGCCAGTTGGGCCTGGTCGTGGTTCCGGTGCCGGTTCGATTGTTGCGTACGCGTTAACCATTACTGATCTTGATCCAATTAAGTATGAATTACTGTTCGAACGTTTCTTAAACCCTGAACGTGTTTCCATGCCCGATTTCGATGTTGATTTCTGTATGGATGGACGTGATCGCGTTATCGATTATGTAGCAAGAACTTATGGGCGCGATAAAGTTTCGCAAATTATTACCTATGGTTCGATGGCAGCAAAAGCGGTTATCCGTGATGTTGGTCGAGTGTTAAGTCACCCCTATGGTTTTGTTGATCGCATTGCCAAACTTATTCCTTTTGAAATTGGTATTACGTTAGATAAAGCACTTGAACAAGAGCCACAGTTACTAGAACTTTATAATGAAGATGAAGACGTAGCAGGGTTAATCGATCTTGCAAAATCATTAGAGGGTATTGTACGTAACGCGGGTAAACATGCCGGTGGTGTTGTTATCTCACCTTCAAAGCTCACCGATTTTACACCATTGTATTGTGAAGAAGATGCTTCGAACTTAGTGAGTCAGTTTGATAAAGATGATGTTGAAGCAGTTGGCTTGGTTAAATTCGATTTCTTAGGCCTAAGAACATTAACCATTGTTGATTGGGCCGTAAAAACCATAAATGGCATTAAAAAAATAAAGGGTGAAGAACTGCTTAACATTGAAAAAATTCCACTTGATGATGAAGCGACCTTTGATTTATTGAAAGCTGCAAATACAACCGCTGTGTTCCAGCTTGAATCACGCGGTATGAAAGATCTCATCACTCGTTTACAACCTGGTAACTTTGAAGACATCATTGCCTTAGTTGCCTTGTTTAGACCTGGTCCGCTAGGTTCGGGCATGGTAGATGACTTTGTGAATCGTAAACACGGTCGCGCCCGAGTTGTTTATCCACATCCTGATCTTGAATCAATATTAAAACCGACTTACGGTGTTATTTTATATCAAGAACAAGTAATGCAAATCGCTCAAATACTTGCGAACTATTCGTTAGGTGCTGCTGATATGTTACGTCGAGCCATGGGCAAGAAAAAGCCAGAAGAAATGGCGAAGCAACGTGAAGTGTTTACCAAAGGCGCAGTGGCGCGTGATGTTGATGAAAAAACAGCGACCTATATTTTTGACTTAATGGAAAAGTTTGCCGGTTACGGTTTTAATAAATCTCACTCTGCGGCTTATGCGTTAGTGTCTTATCAAACGGCTTGGTTAAAAGCACATTATCCATCTGAGTTTATGGCAGCAGTATTATCAGCCGATATGGATAACACTGATAAAGTCGTAACATTGATAGATGATTGCGACACCATGAAGCTTAAAGTTGCACCTCCTAATGTGAATTTATGTAAGCATCAATTCACGGTAGATGGCGACACGATTATTTATGGCCTCGGTGCTATCAAAGGAGTAGGTGAAGCCGCCATTGATGGCGTTATTGAAGAACGTGAAAAGAACGGTAACTTCAAAACATTATTTGATTTTTGTCAGCGTGTAGATTTACGAAAAGTAAATCGTCGAACCTTAGAAGGTTTAACCATGGCTGGCGCGATGGATGTATTTAAACAACATCGTTCAACCATTATGGCAACGCTACCTGATGCACTAAAAATTGCCGATCAAAAATCACGCGATGAGCAAGCTGGCATACAAGATATGTTTGGTATGGCTGCAGAGCAAGATGATGATGGTAATTCAAAAGGCCCGGAAAGTTATACGGTACAAAAAGACTGGAGCGAAGAACTTCGTTTAACCAATGAAAAAATAACATTAGGTTTATATTTAACAGGGCATCCGATCAATCGTTATTTGCCTGAATTAAAGAAAATAGTCAGTGGCCGTTTGTCTGAAATGAAGCCGACAAAGAATGCTACAGTAATTGTTGCTGGCCTGGTTATTGGCATGCGTGTTATGACGACTAAGCGTGGCGACAAAATGGCCTTTTTAACCTTAGATGATCGAAGTGGCCGCATGGAAATGGCTGTGTTCTCAGAAGAGTTTAATGCTAACCGTGAAAACCTCGCCAAGGATAAACTCATTGTTGCCAGTGTAGAAGTCAGTATTGATGATTACTCTGGCGGTTTTAAAATGCGAGCCAAAGAAATTTATGATATTGCACAAGCGCGTGAACGTTTTGCTAAAAATTTAATGGTCACTGTTGATCATGAACATGCTGCGAATGGTTTTATTAATGATTTACAACGAGTGTTAACACCGTTTAAAGAAGGCCGTTGTCCTGTCGTGGTTGATTATCATAAAGATGATGCCAGTGCCGAAATACCACTTGGTCAGGAATGGCATGTCCACCCAACCGATGAATTATTAAATCGTTTGCGTGAAACGATGGGTGAAAAGCAAATTAATATCATATATTAAACATGACGAATTCTTTTAAAGGTCTTTTTGCTGTACATTCCGCCGTTTTAATTTTTGGCTTAACAGCATTATTTTCTAAACTAATCACACTTTCTGCATTAGAAATAACATTGCTGCGTAGTGTTTTTGCTGCCTTCATTATTCTTGCTCTTTTTCTTTGGCAAAAAAAATCAATCAAGTTATCTAAAGCCAAAGACTATGGCATTGTTATTTTATTGGGTGTGTTACTTGCTCTACATTGGGTAACCTACTTTCATGCGATGCAAGTTTCAAGTGTCGCGGTTGGCGTGATTGCACTTTATACATTTCCGGTAATGACGGTTTTTTTAGAACCGCTGTTTCATGGAGAACGGCCGCATATTAAAGATGTTGTTAGTGCGCTGGTTGTTTTATTTGGAATTTATTTATTAGTCCCTGAATTTTCATTAAGCAACGAAACGATGCAAGGTATTTTATGGGGTGTTTTATCCGCGTTCTTTTTTGCGTTGAGAAATATTGTGCAAGGGCATTACTTTAAAGGCTACTCAGCAAAGCACAGTTTGTTTTATCAAACACTTGTAACGTTTATTGTACTAATTCCATTTTCATTTGAAGTTATTCCAGAAGTGAAAAATGTGCAGTGGGGGCAGTTATTGATTTTAGGTATGTTCTTTACGGCTGTACCACATACCTTATTTGCCTTTAGTTTATTAAATCTTAGAGCAAAAACGGTCAGTTTAGTCGCCTGTGTTCAAGTGGTTTATGCCACTATTTTTGCGGCACTTATTTTGGGGGAGTGGGCAGAGCTTTCAACGGTCATTGGTGGTTTGATTGTGGTGTCCGCCGCGATGTATGAGTCTTATACGGCGGGGCGAAAGGCTCAAATCTCCCGTCATTGCGAGGGAACAAAGTGACCGCGGCAATCTCATGGTAAGAGCTCTAAACTTGGGGATTGCCACGCTACCGCTCGCAATGACGGGTAAATACGCGAAATTGTGACAAATTACTGGTTGTCACAGTCATAATTAGCTAAAATCAGTTTATATTACTAATTATAAGACGTTGTATTTACTATGAATTTAAATTTCCTTGATTTTGAACAGCCAATTGCTGAATTAGAAGCTAAAATTGAAGAACTGCGTTATGTCGGTTCAGATAATGAAATCAACATTGGCGATGAAATCCAGCGTTTAAAAGGTAAGAGTCACGATTTAACCAAATCGATATTTTCAAACCTTAAAGCAGCACAGGTTGCTCAGCTTTCGCGTCATCCGCAACGTCCATACTTTTTGGATTATGTAGAACGCATCTTTACTGATTTTGAAGAGCTCCATGGTGACCGTGCTTTTGCGGATGATGCTGCACTTGTTGGTGGTATGGCTCGACTAGATGGCCGCCCTGTGATGATTATGGGTCAGCAAAAAGGCCGTGATACAAAAGAAAAAATCAAACGTAATTTTGGTATGCCTCGTCCGGAAGGTTACCGTAAAGCCTTACGATTAATGAAAACGGCAGAGCGTTTTAAATTACCTATTTTAACTTTCATCGACACACCGGGTGCTTATCCAGGGATTGATGCTGAAGAGCGTGGTCAAAGTGAAGCGATTGCTCGCAATCTACTTGAAATGTCAGAGTTAAAGACACCTATCATTAACACTGTAATCGGTGAAGGTGGTTCAGGTGGTGCATTAGCGATTGGCGTTGGTGATCGATTAATGATGTTGGAATTCAGTACCTATTCTGTTATTTCTCCGGAAGGTTGCGCCACTATATTATGGCGTAGTGCAGATAAAGCGGCAGAAGCTGCTGAAGCCATGGGTTTAACTGCGCAACGTTTAA
>JAGLTQ010000211.1 GCA_023135195.1 Gammaproteobacteria bacterium
GACTTTTTCATTGAGTAAAAAAGCCATGCGCGCTGCCGCATTACGTGCAGCAAGTCGGCGAGGTTCGAGAATAATGATTTGCCTATCACCTAACCAATTCTGCTCGAGCAAGGCGATGGGTACGGCGGTGGTTTTTCCTGCGCCCGGTGGGGCTTGTAGTACAAGACGATTGTGAGTGGTTAATTTGTCTTTGATGTCTGGTAGAACATCATTGATGGGGAGGGTTTGCATGGGGAGATTATAGCTGAAGGTAAAGCAAAAACACTTGCAATAATTGGGGCCGGCCCTTTAAAAGTATTTATGCGGCTTGGTTATTGTTTGTAATGACTTTACCAATATCTTTATTTGTTACACCAAGAGCTAATAAAGATTTAATCAGCAAGTCTAAAGACACAGAAGGATCACCTGTTTCCATTTTCGCTACACGTGATTGACTAGAATCAATTCGTTTCGCAAATTCTTTTTGGGTTAAGCGACGTCGGGTTCTTACTTCTTTTAAACTTTTAGCTACTATAAGTTTAAGTTCAATGTAAGCGGCTTCTTCTTCAGAGAGCTCTAAGAAATCAGCTGCACTACCAACTTTCCATCCAGTGGCTTCAAGATTTTTTTGTTTAGCTGCTTTCATTGGTCAATTCCCTGTATTAGGATTATGTCAAATATGACATATCATGTGTTTCGTTTCAAACTTAGTGCATATTGAGTTTGACATGCCCCGATGTACCGCCTAATGTTACATTATGATAAGAAGCTTCAAGGATCAGGGGCTAGAGAAGTGTTGGCGGGAAGGCCGATGCAACAAAGTTCCAGCAAAACTACAGCATCGCGTATTGATGAAATTAGATTCAATGGATGCGGCAACCTGTATCGAGGATTTACGTAATCCACCAGGCAACCGCCTGCATACGTTGCAAGGAAAAGATTTTGCAGGACTTTGGGCAATCTCTATTAATGGCCCATGGCGGTTGGTGTTTAGGTATGAAGAAGGACACATCTATGACATACAGCTGCTGCAGTATCACTGAGGTATAGAACTATGAATATAACTGAACGCAAACCTTTTACCCCCGGCGAAATTCTTGACGAAGAATTTATGCAACCGGCGGGATTAAATCAGGGCACACTGGCAGAAAAAATGGCAGTGCCACGCCGTCGTATTAATGAAATTATTCGTGGACGACGAGCCGTCACGCCAGATACCGCAATCCGACTATCAAAAATATTTAATATGACCCCTGAATATTGGCTTAATTTACAAATGAAGCTGGATTTATGGGAAACCATTCATGACGCAAAAAAGCAAAAGGAATATGAGAAGTTAGGGGCTGCATAAGTAATCATTTTTGCTTATAGATATCGCTATGTTACGTTTATTAATGGATCAACATGAGCTTAAAGGAACAGACTTCCCGGAAATTGGCGATAAAACATTAATCTCAAAAATCCTTAATGGAAGCCGTAGCTTTACCAAAGATCATATTACAAAATTAGTTGAGCGGTTTGATATTAGTTCGGCATTATTTTTTTAACGCCTTTGCATGATAGGCAATATGATCACCAATAAAGCTCGCGATAAAATGATAGCTATGATCGTAGTCTTCTTGCATCCGTAACGTTAACGGCTGTCCAACTTGATCGCAGGCTGCTTGAAAATTTTCCGGTAGTAGTTGTGCTTCATCATAAAACTCATCGCCCGTTCCCTGATCAATAAGAATGTCATTAACTTTAGCTCCGTCCTTAACGAGTAAGGTTGCATCATAGTTTTGCCATGTTGATGTGTCATCGACATCTTTACCTAGATAAGAACCAAAACAACCCTTGCCCCAACCGCATTCAACAGGATTACAGATCGGCGAAAAAGCGGAAACCGATTGATACGCTTGCGGGTTTTTCAATGCACAGATTAATGCACCATGCCCACCCATCGAGTGACCTGAAATCGATTTAACATTCGGAATAACGGCAAATTCTTTTTCCACTAAGGCGGGTAATTCCTGAGTGATATAATCATACATCTGGTAATTTTTTTCCCACGGCATTTGCGTGGCATTAACATAAAATCCTGCGCCTTTACCCAAATCATATCGCTCTGCGGCATCCGGCACATCATCGCCACGCGGACTGGTATCAGGAAAAATTAAAGCTATCCCCTGTTCAGCGGCATAACGTTGCATGCCTGCTTTAGTGCGCGCATTATCATCGCTACAGGTTAGCCCCGACAACCAGTACAGCGCAGGCACTTTTTCTGTTGTTGCTTGCGGCGGTAAATAAACCGAGAAGGTCATTTTACAGTGGCATGTTGATGAGTCATGTTCATAGCGATTTAAGTAACCGCCAAACTCTTTTATTGATTCTATTTGCTTCATAATAATTTTAAAAAATAATCACTGAGCGGATACTTTCTCCACTGTGCATTAAATCAAATGCCTTATTAATATCTTCTAATGGCATAGTGTGTGTCACTAAAGAATCGAGTTCTATTTCTCCACTCATATAACGATCAACATAACCCGGGAGTTCAGTTCTGCCTTTAACGCCACCAAAAGCGGTACCTTTCCAGGTACGTCCCACGACCAGATTAAAAGGACGCGTCTGTATCACTTGTCCAGCACCGGCAACACCAATCACCGTTGAAACGCCCCAGCCCATATGCGTACATTCCAGCGCATCACGCATAACATGTGTGTTACCAATACATTCAAAAGAATAATCGGGGCCACCATTAAACGTGTCTTGCATGTATTCAACAAAG
>JAGLTQ010000212.1 GCA_023135195.1 Gammaproteobacteria bacterium
ATATTAGCTTGCTATACATCATTGCTGATAAGATTGAACGCTATTGGCCGGCAGGTAAAAATCTTCGTCCTATGGCCGTGGTCGCCGAGTTTGAAAAAAATCTTTTAGATGAACTCGATCTCATGCGCGAAGCCGCCAATGCTTCGCAACTTCGCCGCAATTTTTTACATTCTGAAAAATTATATATTCCTGAAGTTTACTGGGAACATTGTCGCAGAGATATTATGGTCATGGAGCGCATCCATGGCACACCCATTGGCAATATCGATGCGCTTATTGAAAAAAACATCAACTTACAACAACTTTCTGAACGTGGCGTAGAGATCTTCTTTACCCAGGTTTTCCGTCACTGTTTTTTCCATGCGGATATGCATCCCGGTAATATTTTTGTTGCTGATAATGGTCAATACATTGCTGTCGATTTTGGCATCATGGGGACACTTAATGAAACAGACCAACGTTATCTTGCTGAAAACTTTCTTGCATTTTTTAACCGCGACTATCGCCGTGTAGCTGAACTGCATGTAAGTTCAGGTTGGGTTGGCAAAGATACACGCATTGATGAGTTTGAGTCTGCGATTCGTTCTGTATGTGAACCTATTTTTGATAAACCTTTAAAAGATATTTCGTTTGGACAGTTACTACTGAACTTATTCCAGACTGCTCGACGCTTTAATATGGAAGTACAACCACAACTTGTACTGTTACAAAAAACATTACTCAATATAGAAGGATTAGGTCGTCAGCTTTATCCTGAACTCGATTTATGGAAAACAGCTAAACCCTTTTTAGAACAATGGATGAAAGAAAAAATTGGTCCACGTTCATTCGTAAAACATATAAAAGAAAATGCGCCACTCTGGGCTGAGCAACTACCTAAAATACCAAATCTTATTTTTGATGTATTAGATCAGGCAAAGAAAGGTGAATTAAAAGTTGAGTTGAATGAAGCTCAAATGCAACAAATTAAACAAGAAATAAAATCAGGAAATAGTCGCTCAACACGCGCCATTGCAGGTGGTAGTTTACTGATCACGGCTGCACTTCTGCTTAATGTTGATCTATCTTTTATAAATACAGACTATAGTTACTTACCCAAGTTTATTTCGGCTGGGCTTGGAATTGTGTTATTACTTAGTTTATTAAAACGCTAAAAAATAATTACCGACTCCGTCATTCCGGAGTGTTCTTAACCGGAATCCATATTTAAACTGCTGGATTCCCGCTAAAGGCATGCGGGAATACCCAAGGCGCTACGCGGGGCAGGCTCTGACGTGTTTTTTTATGTACGTACCATACGACAAAAATTATTAAGGTTACTTACTTCCATGAAAATATCTATCATTAGTGGTAGTCATCGAAATCCATCACAAAGTGAAAAAATAGGGCGATACATTGAATCACTTTTTCAAAATGAATTTACTGATGTTGCACCCTTTTTATATTTATTAGCAGATAATCCGCTACCTCTTTGGGACCAGTCTGTTTGGGAATCAGATGAAAAGTGGATTAAAAGACTTGCGCCATTAAAAGAACGATTCAGCAACAGTGATGCATTCGTCATCATTACACCAGAATGGCATGGGCAAGTTCCTGCTGGACTTAAAAATCTCTTCCTGCTCTTTAATCGTTTTGAATTAGGGCATAAACCTGCTTTTATTATTTCTGTTTCATCAGGTAATGGTGGCGCCTATCCCGTGGCTGAGTTACGTATGAGCAGTTATAAAAACAATCGTCTTTGTTATATCCCTGAACAGTTAATTATTCGCGATGTAGAAAACGTCTTTAATGATAACGCCGAAGATAATGATGAGAAATCAGATATTTATTACAAAGAAAGACTTCATTGGTGCTTAAACATCTTACTTGGATATGGGAAAGCATTAAAAACGATGCGAGATGAAACTGAAATTCATAATGATAAATTTTCTAATGGTATGTAAAACCTGGTAACAAATTATATATAGGTGCAGGATATGAATAAACATGAAAAAATTAATTATGTAGAATTCCCTGCAAAAGATATCGAAAAATCTAAAATATTTTTTACCCATGTCTTTAACTGGTCATTTGTTGACTACGGCCCTGAATATACCGCTTTTACTAACGAAGGTTTAAATGGTGGATTTTTTAAATCAAACTTAAATTGTTCTACCGAAACAGGCAGTGCACTTATTGTTTTCTACAGTAATGCACTAGAAGAAACTCTTAATAAAATAAAAAACTCGGGTGGTAAAATATTAAAACCAATCTTCACGTTTCCAGGTGGACGCCGATTTCACTTTTCTGATCCTAATGGGAATGAGTTTGCTGTGTGGTCAGATATAAGCAGTTAATCTCTTGTAATATTTAGCCTACTAGCAAATATTGATGCCGAACTTTAACGGCCGTCACTAACACGGCTAGTACAATCAACCAAAAAAGTACAAAAACAATTAATGACTGTTTTGCTTTTTTCTTTTCATACCATGTTCTGGGTTTAACCCCTTTCAACAAAAATGCAATATTTGATGCAAGATTAACGCAAACAATATTCACAGCTAGTAACAAAGCAGCACCTAATGCATGCTGATAATTTCCGGAGCCTAACATTAACCCTACCGTTGCAGTAGGAGGCAATATTGCTACCGCAACCATCACACCCACTAAAGAATTTGACCATCCGGCTGTCAAAGATAATACCGCTGCAGCCCCGGACACCAGTGCAAGTACAATACCGTCCATACCCACGTCTGTTCTTGTCATCAGCTCATGACTATCAAAATTTAATGGCCAGAGTAATCCAATTAAAATAGAGAGTCCTAAAGCAGTAAATAATCCGGCAAGATTTGATTTTAGTGCCGACCAAAGTAATTTACCTTCACCTAATGTTGTGGCAAATGCTAACGCCATGTTTGGTCCTAATAAAGGTGCGATCACCATCGCACCAATAACAACCGCAACATTATCTTCAAGCAAACCTATCGCCGCAACAATAGTAGACATGATAACCATATACATAAAGTTGCTATCAAGTTTAGCGCCGGAAACTATTTTTTGATAAAGCTCTTCGCGACTTCTTGTAATACTATTTTGTTTTTCGTTATCCAGCTCATCATCTTCTAAACGTGGTAACGCGGCTTCGACAGGTAAAACTAATATACGTGTATTATCAGCGGTTGCTAACAAGGATTGCAGCGCATCCATCACTGCTTGTTGTTTTTCAGGACGAACCAGTAAACGTGTACTGCAACGACCGTCTTCATCGTTGTGTCCCACCCAAATATCCATTACTTCCTGTTGTGCGGCTATGCCACGCAAAGTATCGACGTGACCATGATCTGTTATGACTTCAATAACACGCATTTATACTTTATCCCTTTGCAATCCTGCTTCTACTTCATCCCGTTTTTCTTTACCTGATAACAAAGCAATTAACGTTAAAGTGAAATCCATTGCAGTACCCGGTCCTC
>JAGLTQ010000213.1 GCA_023135195.1 Gammaproteobacteria bacterium
GACAAGAACCAAATGCGCCAGATGGAGTGTGACGTAATGCTGCAATTGTAGAAGCAGATTCTTTACTTGTATCAATTAACTCTTCAAGCAAGGCACCGATGATGCCGCTCTTTCCTGCGTAGACTTTACCGATTTTGTGACCATTTTTACGAGCTGTTTCAATAACACCACAAGCGCTTGCATTGATTACTGCTGTTACGCCACCTGACTGTGCGTAGAAAGCATTCATTACTGGTACTTTTGGTTTGCTTGCTTTTTTCTTTGCTTTCTTCTTAGCAACTTTCTTTTTACCGACTTTCTTCTTGGCTACTTTTTTCTTAGAAGTTTTCTTTTTAGATGCCTTCTTTTTACCAGCCTTTTTCTTGGCTTTCTTCTTGGTTACTTTTTTCTTAGCAACTTTCTTATTAGCTTTTTTCTTAGCTACCTTTTTTTTGGCTTTCTTTTTAGCGGCCATGTTATTTTCCTCTAATTTAAAAATAAATTGTTTATGTTGTAAAAATAATGCCTGCAACATTAAAAATGATTGCAGGCATTATATGAATTTAAGCACTTTCTTCCGAGCTAAAAACATTGTTATTTGTGTTATTCATAAAACAGTACTCTGAACTAATATACGAGTCTAAAAAACAGATGCAAAGGATACGCGATCGATTAAAAAATTGGAAATTTTAATCTTAAACGTAGGCATGTGAAATTACTTTTTGTATGGCTGCAAAAGGTAATTTTATATGTATAACTACTCGTCATTCCGGCCAAACAAAGTGCGAGCCGGAATCTAGATTTAAACTACAAGATTCCCGTTGAGAGCATGCGGAAATGACGTGTTCTTATTGTTTATACGGGTTCTTTAAGTTGTTTTTGTAGACGAGAAAGTCGTGCCTCAATACGGGCAGTATCATCACGTAATTGACTAATATTACTGATAAATTTTTCTAATTCAGCAGAATGGGGAGTTAATTGGCCTTCATCCTGCAAATATTCACTGGCATCAAGTTTTAGAGTTTTAAAGGTATCTTTACCCCATGCATTCAAATCACGGATCAGGCTGCCGGCTTTAAATGCAATAAGATCACCACTGTATTCAGATAACCATTCTTCCCAGTCTAAATCGAGTTGTTCCAGAATACGTTTGAAATGTTGACCAAGCTCGATATCACCTTTGATACGAATTTCACCACTGAAAAAACTTTCTGTGGAATCACCTAATGACATATTTATAAAAGCTAATGGGCTGCCTTGTAAGGTGGTATCAGCCTTGCCTTCATATAAATACTGGACTTGTACACCTTCGGTATGCGGGAAGAGATAGAGTGTGAAATTTAAATCGGTAAGTTCAAAGGCAATGACTTTGCCTTGAAGTACGCTAAATTTTTTAAGTGTGTCAGGATCTTTTTTCAGTACAAGGTTAATCGAAGTCTCAAGGGCTTCGGTTAAGGTGAGAATGATTTCTGTGGTTAAACTCATTTATGAATTATACATGCGAAAAAACTATTAGCCACCAAGGGCACGAAGAACACAAAGGTAAATATTAAAGATTAAACCACTGGGGACACGGGGAGCACGGGGTTAACTTTTAAAATTCTTCCCAGTGCTCCCCGTGTCCCCAGTGGTTTAATCTTTATCTTTGTGTCCCTGGTGGCAAATGGATTTAAATTTTATAACCACGATGCAATGCAACCACACCACCGGTTAAATTGAAATATTCACACTTTTCAAAACCTGCATCAACCATCATGCCTTTTAAGGTTTCCTGATCCGGATGCATACGAATGGATTCAGCAAGATAACGATAGCTATCAGGATCATCCGCAATGACTTTACCCATAAAGGGTAAGAGCTTGAATGAATAAGTGTCGTATATTTTGCCTAATAGAGCAGATTCTGGTTTGGAGAATTCCAGCACAAGCAATGGTGCGCCGGGTTTTAATACGCGATACATTGAACGTAAGGCAGCATCTTTATCTGTTACGTTACGTAAACCAAATGCGATGGTAATAGCATCAAAATGATTGTCTGGGAAAGGCAGGCATTCTGCATTGGCTTGAACGTATTGGGTATTTCCGGCTATACCTTTATCAATTAAACGTTCGCGGCCAACTTTCAACATGGAGTCATTAATGTCGGCGATAGTGACAGAACCTTCCTGACCGACGATACGTGCAAATTTTGCTGCCAGATCACCCGTGCCTCCGGCAAGATCTAAAACATGGTGGCCGTGACGAACTCCGCTCATTTCAACGGTATAACGTTTCCAGACACGATGAATGCCGAATGACATTAAATCATTCATAACATCATATTTAGCAGCAACCGAATGGAAGACGCCCGCGACTTTATTTACTTTGTCGTCGTAAGCAACCTGTTCAAATCCAAAATGAGTAGTGTCGTTTTTCATGGTTTGATTATACCTAATTAATGCTCTTAATTCTGTTGGAATATCTTCAAAACTGGATTCCCGCTAAAGGCAAGAGCGGGAATGACGAGATTTTTTTGTGCTTAGGTTTTAGAAATTAATTGGTGCTTAAATGTCATTCCGGTCGAGCAAAGCGCGAACCGGAATCTATCTCTAAAAATGAGGTAGGTTAGCTACTGTGCTTAGGCTCTGGACGTTCTTTACCGGCATCTTTTAAGCGTTGCAGATAGTTTTTCCAGTTTTCCTCGTGGTTTTCACCGAGTTCATATAGCAACTCCCAGGAAAAAATACCGGTGTCATGGTTGTCATCAAAAAAGGGTTGAATGGCATAGTTGCCAATCATTTCAATCTGGGTGATGTTCACATCTTGTTTGCCGAATTGTAAAACTTCCTGACCTGGACCATGCCCTTGTACTTCAGCAGAAGGTGAATACACACGTAAATATTCAACAGGCAGGTTAAATGTTTTTCCATCACTAAAAACAACTTCAAGTACGTGAGAAGCCTGGTGGAGTTTAATATCTGTAGGTTTAATCATTTTTGGTTCCTAAACTAAATGTTGGCCACCAAGGA
>JAGLTQ010000214.1 GCA_023135195.1 Gammaproteobacteria bacterium
CAGAAAGTCCTCTAAATACAGTTAAGAATGTCTTGAATTACTTTTCTACACAAGATTTTTATTACAGTCGACAACCACCTCTTCTTTATAATAATCCTATTGATGAATTTTTATTTGATACTAAACGCGGTTATTGCGAGCATTATGCATCCAGCTTTACTGTATTAATGCGAATTGCGGGTATTCCTGCTCGCGTTGTTACTGGTTATCAGGGAGGTGAAATAAACCCGATAGATAATTACATGACCTTACGTCAATCAGATGCCCATGCCTGGTCAGAAGTTTATATAGAAAATAAAGGCTGGATTCGTATTGATCCAACGGCCGCTATTCCCCCAGGTAATATAGAAAATACTGATGATGCGATTCGTCTAAACTCTACTCTTAAAAAACCTGCCGGTTTATTTAAATCATCATGGTTAACTCAACAAATGAAACAGATGCGCTTTGCCTGGGACGCTGTTAACAATCGCTGGAACCAATGGATACTTGGATATGATAATAAACGACAAAAATCTCTATTTGCCGCAATCGGCATGCCTGAAATAACGTGGCAGGGCTTGTCACAACTTTTATTCAGTATATTAGGTGTATTAACAGCTTTACTTGCCTTCATTGTTTTTTCCAATCATTCTAAAGAGAAAAATGACATTCAAAATACCTATTTTAAATTTCTTAAAAAAATGAAAAAACTAGGATTAACAAAAGCATTATCTGAAGGTGCAGATGATTTTTGTCATCGTGCAATTATTAAATTACCGGATCAACAATTTGCTATTGAGCAAATTACATTTTTATATCAACAATTGCGTTATAAAAAATATGATGAAGAAGAATTAATACTATTTAAAAAGAAAATTAAGTATTTTTAAAACAGACTATTGAAAGAGTAATATTATTTTCCAATACAAAAACTTGAGAAGATTTTACCTAAAAGTTCATCACTACTCACAAAACCGGTAATTTCACCAAGCGCTTGTTGCGCCTGACGAAGATCTTCAGCCAGTAATTCACCCGCTTTTGATTCTTTTAATTGAGTTTGGCCATTTACGACAAATTCTTTAGCTCGAATTAGTGCATCTAAATGGCGGCGGCGAGCAAGAAACACGCCTTCCGTTAAACCGGTATATCCCATTATTTTTTTCAGGTGATCACGCAATAATTCAATGCCTTCCCCAGATTTTGCAGAAAGGGCAATTTCAACATCTTTTATCGATGCCGATTTTTTTGTTAAATCAATCTTATTGCGGACAATGGTCACTTCGAGCGACCTGGGGAGTTTTTGGCGAATTATTTCATCTTCAGGTGTAACCCCAGTTTTATCATCAACTAACAAAAGAGCTCGATCGGCTTGTTCAATTTCAATCCAGGTGCGTTTTATACCTTCTTGTTCAACAACATCATCACTTTCGCGTAATCCAGCAGTATCAATTACATGCAAGGGCATTCCGTCGATATTAATTTCTTCGCGTAACACATCCCGTGTTGTACCCGCAATATGGGTCACAATGGCAGAATCACGACCAGCCAATGCATTTAATAAGCTTGATTTGCCGGTATTCGGTTGCCCAATTAGAACAACTCGCATGCCGTCGCGTAACAAAACACCTTGCTGCGCAGATGCAAAAATCTTCTCCATTTCAGAAAGAATATTTTCTAAACTGGTTGTAACATGGCCATCAGATAAAAAATCGATTTCTTCTTCGGGAAAATCAATCGCTGCCTCAACATACATCCGTAAGTGAGTTAGTGCTTCCACACTTTCATCAATCCAGCGAGAAAACTCACCTTGTAATGATTTAACAGCAGATTTTGCCGCTTGAGCTGAACCTGCTTCTATTAAATCAGCAATTGCTTCGGCTTGAGCTAAATCCACTTTGTCATTCAAAAAGGCGCGTTCTGAAAATTCACCCGGTTGAGCTATTCTCGCACCTAAACTGATCACGCGCTGCAACAACAAATCCATGACGACTGGTCCACCATGGCCTTGCAGTTCTAAAATATCTTCACCAGTAAAAGAGTTAGGCGCGACAAAATATAAAGCCAGACCTGAATCAATGACGTCATTATTGTGATCTAAAAAAGGAAGGTAATCGGCAAATCGAGGTTTAGGGATTTTACCTAAGATTTCTTCAGCTATTGTTT
>JAGLTQ010000215.1 GCA_023135195.1 Gammaproteobacteria bacterium
GCGAAGTCCGGCGAGGGAAAGCGGGTCTGGAAATGGCGCATCCGGAATATCAATTCATAAAAAAAAATGAAGAGATAGTCTTAGATGAAAATCTATCGCCAATTTATCCCACTACAGAAGGTGTGCACCAGTTGACCTTGCGAAACGTTATGTCGCAGGTGATAGCAAAGCTTAAAAAAGATGACTTAACACTCCCAAGTTTAATCCCCGCTGATTTATTAAAAAAACATCATTGGCCAACGGTTAAAGATGCTTTGTTGTATATACATAATCCACCCGTAGATACACAACTTGAAGATATATCGGATGGTAAACATCCGACACAACAAAGTTTAATTGTTGAAGAATTATTAGCGCATCATTTAAGTTTGCGACAATTACGTGTTGCTATGCAAAAAGAAAATGCACCTGTCTTAAATAAACAAACTAACTTAATAGAACAGTTTTTATCAGCCTTACCGTTTAAATTAACCGGTGCACAAGAAAAAGTTGTACACGATATTAATTTTGATTTAGAAAAAAACTATCCCATGCAAAGATTAGTACAGGGTGATGTGGGTTCAGGTAAAACAGTGGTTGCAGCCCTGGCCATGTTAAAAGCGATTGAGTCTGGATATCAGGCTGCCATTATGGCCCCAACTGAATTATTGGCAGAGCAACATTTCCAAAACTTTAAAAGCTGGCTGGAACCACTGGGTATCAATGTTGTTTGGTTATCAGGGAAATTAAAAGCTGCAGCAAAACGAGAAGCGATTGAAAAAATTGGCAGCTCGGAGGGCCAGGTTATTGTTGGCACGCATGCATTATTTCAGGAAGGTGTGGAGTTTTTGAAGTTGGGTTTAATTGTTGTTGATGAGCAACACCGTTTTGGTGTGCATCAACGTTTAGCCTTAAGAGAAAAAGGCAATAATATTGACGGTCATCCTCATCAACTCATTATGACAGCAACACCTATCCCACGAACTTTGGCAATGACGGCCTATGCTGATTTAGATTGCTCGGTTATTGATGAATTACCGCCAGGACGTATCCCTGTTGAGACGGTTGTTATTCCAGAATCAAAACGTGATGCGATTGTGCAAAGAGTAGAACAGGCTTGTACTGAAGGTCGACAAATTTATTGGGTTTGTACTTTAATTGAAGAGTCAGAAACTTTGCAGGCACAAGCGGCAGAAGATACCGCAAACTTACTTGCAGAAGCGTTAACTCATGTGCGTGTTGCACTGGTTCATGGCCGCATGAAAGCAGAGCAAAAAGAAACAGTGATGGCTGCATTTAAGGCGGGTGAAGTAGACTTGTTGGTTGCCACCACGGTTATTGAGGTAGGCGTTGATGTACCCAATGCAAGTTTAATGATTGTTGAAAATGCAGAACGCCTGGGTCTGGCACAGCTACATCAGTTGCGAGGTCGAGTTGGCCGAGGTTCACAGGAAAGTGCATGCGTACTCATGTATCATGGCACTTTATCGGATACTGCACGGCAGCGTTTAGCGGTAATGCGTGAAAGCAACGATGGTTTTGAAATTGCCAGAAAAGATCTGGAATTGCGTGGACCGGGTGAAGTGCTAGGCACAAAGCAAACAGGTTTAATGCAAATGCGCATTGCTGATTTACAGCGAGATCAGGAGTTGATACCGCAGGTTGCAGAAATGGCAGATCAATTATTTCAACATTATCCGGATTTTGTTGAGCCGTTAATAAATCGCTGGATAGGACGAGCAACAAAGTATGTTGTAGTTTGATATGTTGCAGTTGAATTGAGAATATTTTGAAATCAATAATACACAATAATTTTGGTAATCATGTTCTGGAACCTGTATGGCGAGGTCATGATATGTTGATGAGCCACTCCGTACCACTTGAGTATGCGCCGTGGTTATTTGAGCAGGGTTCATTAACACGTAAAATTATTCATCACTGCACAAAAAAATTTAGAGTTAAAGTTTTATCGCAGCAATGGAAACGGCCAATGTTAAATGAAGCTCTCCGTTTAGGCGCGCATCCAGAGCACCATGCTTTGATTCGTGAAGTTTTACTTTATTGCGGTGATGAACCGTGGGTTTTTGCGCGCAGTGTATTACCTCGCAAGACTTTAACAGGGCCACGGCGTTTTCTTGGCAAGTTAGGTAGTCGACCTTTGGGTGAAATTTTATTTTCTGATCCAAATATCCAGCGTGATGAATTGGAAGTTGCTGAAATAAAAAAAGGTCAGCGCATGTTTAGTTGCGCATCAGAATGTTTAACCAGTCCACCGGATTCTGTTTGGGGACGACGTTCTATTTTTTATTTACATAAAAAACCATTGCTTGTGAATGAAGTTTTTTTACCTGGTATTTTGAAGTAGTGAATTAATTTTATATTGTGTGGCAGGGGTTTATGATTATGAATCTCCGGCATCTTTAATTATTACACCTTCTTCTGTCAGTGT
>JAGLTQ010000216.1 GCA_023135195.1 Gammaproteobacteria bacterium
ATGGTGCATAGCTTTAATATCATCGGTGCTACCTTATTGCTATTGTCTATCTTCTTTGCCGGTGTGACCTTATTTACTCATTTGTCATGGTTGTGGTTAATAGATACAACGGGAACATTTACTTTAAAGTTCCTGGGCGGTTTCAAACAAGGTTTTGTTCGATTCTACGAGTTGTACACAGCCCGTCAGATGAAAAAGAAACGCGACCAACAATATAAAGTCACTGCACAACGCCATGAAACAAAAAAACATAAACGCAAAGAGCCTGTTATTCAACAGCAACCAAAACAGGTTGAGCTAAGTCCTCGTATTCAACAAGAAAAACAAGCATCTTTATTTGTTGCCGATTCTGATGGCACATTGCCTTCCATATCTTTATTAGATGTAGCAACACCAAGTAAACATATGTTGTCTGAAGATGCACTTAAGGCCATTTCGCAACAAGTTGAAATGAAGTTACAAGATTTTAATATCGAAGCAGTAGTAGTTGCCGTGCATCCTGGTCCTATTATTACTCGCTTTGAATTACAGCCATCTCCTGGAACAAAAAGTAGTCAAATATCTAACCTGGCAAAAGATCTTGCTCGTTCTTTATCGGCGATTAGCGTTCGTATTGTTGAAGTTATCCCGGGCAAGACCACTATTGGTTTAGAGATACCCAATGAACATCGTGAAATTGTGCGCTTGAGTGAGATCATCAGTTCCAAAATCTTTGCCGATGCTAAATCACCATTAACCATGGCGTTGGGCAAAGACATTAGCGGTGTTGCCGCAATCGCTGATCTTGCAAAAATGCCTCATTTACTTGTTGCTGGTACGACAGGTTCAGGTAAATCGGTTGCATTGAACACCATGATTTTGAGTTTGTTATATAACTCAACACCAGATGAAGTTCGTATGATTATGATCGATCCAAAAATGTTGGAACTTTCGATTTACGATGGTATTCCGCATTTACTTGCACCTGTGGTTATTGATATGAAAGAAGCTGCTAATGCATTGCGTTGGTGTGTTGCAGAAATGGATCAACGTTATCTATTAATGTCCAAGTTGAAGGTACGTAATATTGTTGGCTTCAATAAAAAAGTAAATGATGCGATTAAAGCGAAAGATCCTATTAAAGATCCGTTACATCCTAAAGATTCAGAATTACCTGTCGCAGATTTGCAACCCTTACCCTATATCGTTGTCGTAGTAGACGAACTCGCTGACATGATGATGTTAGTAGGTAAAAAAGTAGAAGAGTTGATTGCGCGTTTAGCACAAAAAGCACGGGCGTCTGGCATTCATTTAGTTCTTGCAACACAACGTCCATCGGTTGATGTATTAACGGGCTTGATTAAATCAAACATCCCAACACGGATAGCGTTTCAGGTTTCATCCCGTGTTGATTCAAGAACGATTTTAGATCAAATGGGCGCAGAACAACTACTTGGACATGGTGATATGCTGTATTTACCGCCGGGTACTGCAATTCCAACCCGTATTCATGGTGCCTTTGTAGATGATCATGAAGTGAATAATGTTGTTGAGAGTTTAAAGAAAACCGGCAAGCCGCAATATATTGAAGAGGTAACGACGGGACCTAAGAATGAAAATGCCATGCCAGGTTACAATGACGATGATGAAGGTGATGCATTATATGATGATGCAGTACGTATCGTGACAGAAACACGTAAAGCCTCTATTTCTGGTGTGCAACGTCGTCTTAAGATTGGATATAACCGCGCCGCACGAATGATTGAAGCTATGGAACTTGCTGGTATCGTTGGTCCAGCAGAATCAAACGGTAGTCGCGAAGTGATCGCGCCACCACCGGTTAAAGATTAAAGGTCAAGAGATTTCAACGCAAAGGTTCGCAAAGAAATTATGGCGAAAAAATATAAAATGAGTCTGTAGGTTGGTTCAAGGAAAAACGTGACGGAACCAACAAAAAATGATGGATCCGTTTGATAGTGTGTTTCAATATAGTCTGGAATTTGGAACTTTTTTATTTAGAAATTAAAGATGAAAAAAATGAATATTAAAAAACTATTTCTTATTTGTACTTTTGTATTATCAAGTTTCCAGCTTAATGCGAGCGAGCTAACAAATTACTTAAGCAACCTGCATACTTTTCAGGCTGGTTTTATCCAGTCAGTATTTTCCAACAATAATAAGGAAAAACAAAAAAGCAAAGGTTTAATTGTCGTTAAAAGTCCGGACAAATTTTATCTTGAGTACAATGAGCCATACAACCTGCTTTATGTTGCTGATGGAAAAAAACTCTGGAGTTATGATGAAGACCTGGAACAAGTTGTCGTAAAAGAACAAGGTAATATTTTAATTAATACGCCTGCTATGTTGTTAGGTAATCCTAAAGATTTAACGGAGTCATACACTATTGAAAAAGTGGGTATAACAGAAGGCTGGCTTTGGTTTGAGTTAACCCCTAAAAAAGAGAATACAAATTTTGAATCCGTTAGTCTTGCTTTTAAAAACAACGAACTCAAAGCAATGGAAATGCGAGATAACTTTGGACAGACTACTCGACTGGAATTTGATAGTGTTGTTAAAAATCCAACTTTATCCAGAAATCGATTTAAATTCATCCCGCCAAAAGGGGTTGATGTCATTGGGCAATAAGCCTCCGTTGCTTCCGGTATAACCTCTAGTCTAATGAGTCACGAACAAAATCTTTTCCCCGATGTTGATAATAGCGAGTGGCAACCACTTGCTGATCGTATGCGTCCGCAAAAAATTGATGATATTGTTGGTCAACAACATCTTTTAGGAAAAGATAAATCACTTCGTTTAGCGATTGAAAATGGCAAACTTCATTCTCTCATTTTGTGGGGGCCACCTGGAACCGGCAAAACAACATTATCGCGTATGATTGCTAATTATTGTGATGCGGAATTTATAAGTTTATCTGCTGTATTGTCTGGCGTTAAAGATATTCGAGAAGCAGTATCTCGTGCACAACAATACCAGCAACAGGGTAAACCCAGTATTTTATTTGTCGATGAAGTACACCGTTTTAATAAGTCTCAACAAGATGCTTTTTTACCGTATGTTGAAGATGGTACGTTTACCTTTATCGGTGCAACAACTGAAAATCCCTCCTTCGAATTAAATAATGCCTTGCTTTCTCGTGCTCGTGTTTACGTTTTAAAATCTATAAATGAAGATGATCTTGTTCAGGTTTTAAAACGTGCATTAAATGATACAGAAAAAGGTTTAGGCAACAAAAATATACAAGTAGATGGTGATGTGCTGAGTTTGTTAGGGCAGGTTGCGGATGGTGATGCACGTCGTGCTTTGAACTTGTTAGAGATAGCGAGTGATTTAACTGAAAGCAACATCATCGATAAGGAGACGATTAAAAGTATATCAGGCGAAAATTTACGTCGATTTGATAATCATGGTGAAGCTTTTTACGATCAAATATCTGCCTTACATAAATCAGTCCGTGGCTCTGCGCCCGATGCGGCTCTTTACTGGCTGGTAAGAATGCTGGATGGGGGTTGTGATCCGCTTTATGTTGCACGTCGTGTAGTGCGTATGGCAAGTGAAGATATTGGTAATGCTGATCCTCGTGCTTTAACACTTGCGATGCAGGCATGGGATGTTCTTGAACGCTTAGGAAGTCCGGAGGGAGAATTGGCTCTTGCTCAAGCGGTACTTTATCTTGCCAGTGCCGCAAAAAGTAATGCGGTGTATAAGGCATATAATCAAGCTAAAGCAGATATAAAACAATATGCTTCTGTAGAAGTGCCTGTTCATTTACGCAATGCACCCACCAAACTGATGAAAGAGCTGGGCTATGGAAAAGAATATCGTTATGCACATGATGAGCCTGAAGCTTATGCAGCAGGGGAGTCATACTTTCCAGAAACAATGCCCGAGATGAATTACTATCAACCGGTTGAACGAGGTTTGGAAATTAAAATTAAAGAAAAGCTCGCTCACTTACGAGAGTTAGATCAAAAAGCAGGTAAGAAAAGCTAATGTTGTGCATTCCCCCACCCTAAGGGAGGGGGAGGGGATAAATTTGTGTCTCCCCACCCTAACCCTCCCCTTGAATGGGAGGGGATAAATCTTTAAATTTTATTTGATGAAACGAACAGCATTAGAACATAAAGGGTAAACTACACCATATGAATAATTTGTTTGCCATAGCTATCGGAGGTTCACTTGGTGCAGTCATGCGTTATTTGACATCTACCAGTGTGCATCGAATATTTGGTTCCGAATTTCCCTATGGCACGTTGACGGTCAATGTTGCTGGTTCATTGTTAATGGGCTTTATTTCAATCTTGTTACTTGAACGTTTTATGTTAGCTGAACACTGGCGCGCCATTATTATTATCGGCTTTCTCGGTGCCTTTACTACATTTTCTACCTTCTCTATGGAAACGTTTAACTTGATACAAACAGGTGAAATGGCTAAAGCGTTTCTTAATATGTTTTTTAATATCTTCCTCTGTCTTGGAGCCACGTGGATAGGGGTAATCGCAGGACGACAAATATGAATATGCATGAAGTAACGATTGTACGCATCTACCTGACTGAAGGTGAAACGCAACTTAATAATTTGATGAAGCGTTTACGTGACTGGGAAAAACTACGAGGTTTAACAGTCTTTCGTGGCATTTCAGGTTATGGTGAGTCCGGCGTGATCCATGGGGCAAACATTGTTGATTTATCATTACATATGCCCGTTGTTGTTGAATTTTTTGATGAAGATTCAAAAATAAATAGCATTTTAGAGCATATAGGTGATCAAATTAAACCTGGACACATGTTAAAATGGACTGCGCTTGTTAATGGCTAACAACAAAACGAATAATTGTTACAACTGAATTTTACAAATAACAGAATAAAAGGTTTATCTCTACCATGCTTGATCCACAGTTATTAAGAAACAATCTTGAAGATACCGCAGCATTATTAAAACGTCGTGGTTATGATCTAGATACAAAGTCATTTGCTGCGTTAGAAGAACAGCGTAAAACGTTACAAGTTGACGCGCAAAGCTTACAAGCTGAACGTAATAAAAAATCTAAGAACATTGGTAAAGCAAAAGCATCCGGTGAAGATATTCAACCATTATTAGATGAAGTGTCCTCATTAGGTGCAAAACTGGAAGAGGCTGAAAAAGCTTTAGCCGTTGTTCAGGAAGAAATGAACAACATTATGATGGCCTTACCTAATGTTCCTGATGCTTCCGTACCTGACGGAAAGTCTGAGGATGATAATCTTGAAATTCGTAAATGGGGTGAGCCTAAGCAGTTTGATTTTGAAGTTAAAGATCATGTCGATCTTGGTGAGGCGTTGGGTCAGCTTGATTTTGAAACGGGTGCTAAAATTGCGGGTTCACGCTTTGCGGTAATGCATTCAGGTATTGCTAACATGCACCGGGCCTTAACGCAGTTTATGCTGGATTTACACACAACAGAACACGGTTACAGTGAGACCTATGTACCTTATATTGTTAATAGCGATAGTTTACGAGGTACAGGGCAATTACCTAAGTTTGAAGAAGATTTATTCAAGTTACGTGCAGAACAGGAATTTTATTTAATTCCAACAGCAGAAGTACCCGTTACAAATATTGTACGCGATACAATTACTGAAGAAGGTGCAATGCCGCGTAAATTTGTTTGTCATACGCCTTGTTTTCGCAGTGAAGCAGGATCATATGGTCGGGATACACGTGGCATGATCCGCCAGCATCAAT
>JAGLTQ010000217.1 GCA_023135195.1 Gammaproteobacteria bacterium
CTGTCTTTAAACTCGCAAGAATATCAAAAGGGTTTTCCCGTTCAACACTCTCAGTATTTGGTTCATGTGTTTGCTGGCTATTCCAAGCTTCCGTAATCGCATCTGAAGAACAACTCTCATCCAAATGTTTTGGTATAGGTGGTAAAGCCAGGAGGATTTCATCCTCTATAATATCCGATAACATCATCGACGTATTATCTATCAGTGTTGCCTCATACCCTTCGGGTAATCGTTCCATTTCAGTTTCTGAACGCACAAAAGCTAACTGAAAATCGAGCGTAATAGGAAGATCCATCTCTTTCATACAACGCTGGCAAATGAGTTTGGTATCTGTCTTAATTTCCCCTGCCAAAATAATGACATGGTTAATATCAACAGAAAACTCTACATCAATAAATACCCCACCTTCACTAGAAGAAAGCGCATTAATTAAACGCTTCATCTGCTTAAGGGGAATAGTGCCTTGAAGGTGTTCTTCTCTCGTCGCAAGACGAATTGGATCCACTTCAAGTGGTAGTCTTTGATGCTGCCCTGACATAGGCCGCGGATTGTATCGGGGTGCTACCTCCATGTCAAAAAAAGAATCTTAAAAGTGTGAAAAAATCCTTATTAATCCGTCTGTTCCGTGATTCATGGTTAAATATTGACCAGCTTAAAGGATATCCACAGCTTGACAGAGAGACCGCATTTTCATACATATATAGGAGGATTTAAAAAGGTCAAAAATAATAATGATTAAAAAGCTGCTCATTGCTAATCGAGGTGAAATTGCTGTCCGGATTGTACGCGCTTGTGCGGAAATGGGCATAAAGTCAGTTGCTGTTTACGCAGAAGCAGATCGTTATGCATTACACGTTAAAAAGGCTGATGAAGCCTATAGTCTGGGCCCAGATACCGTTGCAGGCTACCTTAATGCCCACCATTTAGTGAATATTGCCGTTGCTGCAGGCTGTGATGCTCTGCATCCGGGATATGGCTTCCTCTCTGAAAATCCAGAATTGGCCGAAACGTGCAAACGTCGCGGGATTTATTTTGTCGGCCCCGATGCTGAAACCATTCATAAACTAGGTGATAAAACCATTGCCCGGCAAACGATGACTTCGGCCGGTATTCCAGTCACACCAGGTAGTAATGACAATGTTGCCGATATTGAAGAAGCGAAGAAAATTGCCAGTGAAATTGGCTATCCAGTAATGCTCAAAGCAACATCAGGTGGAGGTGGACGTGGTATTCGACGCTGCGGTAGTGAATCTGAGTTAAAGCGAAATTATCCACGCGTTATTTCTGAAGCAGAAAAAGCATTTGGTAGTGCTGAAGTATTTATTGAAAAATTTATTGCCGATCCTCGTCATATCGAGGTTCAGGTTCTGGCAGATCACCATGGTAATGCTATTCACTTATTCGAACGCGATTGCTCCATTCAACGTCGACATCAAAAACTAATTGAAATAGCCCCTTCCCCGCAGTTATCTGATGAGCAACGCAATTACATTGGAGATTTGGCAGTGAAAGCCTGTCTGGCTTCAGGTTACAAAAATGCGGGAACGGTCGAGTTTTTACTCGATGAAAATGACAACTTCTATTTTATGGAAATGAATACACGGTTACAGGTAGAACATACCATTAGCGAAGAAATTACTGGCATTGATATTGTGCAAGAACAAATTCGTATCGCATCAGGGTTAAAACTTCGCTACCAGCAGTCAGATATTTCACGTCGTGGATTTGCAATGGAGTTTCGCATCAATGCAGAAGATCCAAAAAATGATTTTCTACCAAGCTTTGGGAAAATAAATCGCTATTTTGCAGCGGGTGGTCCGGGGGTCAGAACAGACGGCGCGATTTATAGTGGCTATGTCATCCCACCCTACTACGATTCTATGTGTGCCAAACTCATTGTTTGGGCTATGGATTGGGACTCATTAATCGACCGTTCTCGTCGAGCACTAAGAGATATTACTCTTTACGGTGTAAAAACAACCATACCTTATTATATAGAGATACTCGCATCAGCTGATTTTCAAACAGGTAAATTTAATACCAGCTTTGTTGAGAAACATCCCGAACTAACAAATTATTCAGTAAAACGTTCTACCCGAGAAGTGGCAGCCGCTATTGCCGCAGCCCTTGCAGCTAACGCAGGTATATAACCTTAAGGATTTGATTCGATGTCAAAGGTCAACATAACCGATACTATTTTACGTGATGCTCATCAGTCTTTAATTGCAACGCGTATGCGAACAGAAGACATGTTACCCATCTGTGAACGTCTCGATAAAATCGGTTACTGGTCACTTGAAGTATGGGGTGGAGCTACATTTGATGCTTGTGTACGTTTTTTAAAAGAAGATCCGTGGGAACGTTTACGTTTACTTCGACAAGCGTTACCCAATACGCGTTTACAAATGTTATTGCGGGGTCAGAATCTTTTAGGTTATCGCCACTATGCTGATGATGTTGTGCGAGCTTTTGTAAAACAGTCTGCTGAAAATGGAATTGATGTTTTTCGTATTTTTGATGCCATGAATGATTTACGAAATTTAGAAGTTTCGATTAGCTCGGTGAAAGACGCAAACAAACATGCTCAAGGCACCCTTTGTTATACAACCAGTCCTGAACATAACCTGCAATACTTTATAAAATTAGGTAGAGAGCTGGAAAACATGGGTTGCGATAGTATTGCAATTAAAGATATGGCGGGGTTACTCACACCAGAAATTACTGCCGAGTTAGTTAAATCTCTGGTTGATCAAGTTAGCATTCCTGTTCATCTGCATTCTCATGCCACAGCTGGACTTGCTGCTATGTGTCAATATAAAGCAGTCGAAAATGGTGCATTTGGTATTGATACTGCTATCTCTTCTTTTTCAGAAGGTACAAGTCACCCTCCTACCGAAAGCATGGTTGCTGCATTTAAAAATACTAAATTTGATACGGGTTTGGATCTTGTAGCGTTACAGGAAATTGGTTTTTACTTTTATGAAGTTCGAAAAAAATATCATCAGTTTGAAAGTGAATTCACCGGCTTAGACACTCGTGTTCAGGTTAACCAGGTGCCTGGCGGTATGATTTCAAACTTATCCCTCCAACTTAAAGAACAAGGTGCGCTAACACGCATGAATGAAGTGTTAGCTGAGATCCCTATCGTACGAAAAGAGTTAGGTTACCCTCCTCTTGTCACACCGACTTCTCAAATTGTTGGCACACAAGCGGTCTTAAACGTACTGGGTGGTGAACGTTATAAAACCATTACTAATGAAGTAAAGCTTTATCTACAAGGTCGCTACGGCAAAGCGCCCGGTAAAATAAGCCCGCAAGTTCAACACATGGCAATTGGCAATGAAGATGTTATTGAATGTCGTCCTGCGGATCTTCTAAAAGATGAAATGGATAAGTTACGTAAAGAAATTGGAACGCTCGCGCATAATGAAGACGATGTTTTAACCTATGCCATGTTCCCCGATATTGGCCGTACATTTTTAGAAGAACGAGATCAAGGCAAGCTCGTACCAGAAGCACTTGAGCCTGCTAATGTAGACAGTAATGGTCATAATGCTGCAACTGAATTCAATATTACTATTCACGGCGAAACTTATCATATCGGTCTAACCGGTGCGGGTCATCGAACTCAGGATATGCGTCCCTATTATTTAAGTATTGACGGGGTACCTGAAGAAATAATGGTGGAAACATTAAGCGAACTTGATTCTGGCGATGCAGAAGGCAAAGAACGTAAAACTTCAGCTTCAGGAAAGCGCCCTCGTGCAACCGAACCAGGACATGTCACCACATCTATGCCTGGTGTTATTGTTGAGGTTTTAGTCAATATTGGTGACGAGATTAAAGCCGGGGCACCGGTGTTGATAACAGAAGCCATGAAAATGGAAACTGAAATACAGGCAGCAATATCAGGAAAAGTTACAGCCATTCATGTTGTTAAAGGTGATAGCGTCACACCGGATGAAACGTTGGTTGAGATTCAGTAAAGATAGCTACGAAGATAATAAAAGATTAAACCGCGGGGGACACAGGGAAAAGCAATATTTTTCCCTGCGTCCCCCGTGCTCCCCGTGGTGTATTTATTTTGTTTTTTATTTTTCTTAGTGTCCTTCGTGGTAATATTCTTTTTTATTTATTTAAAGCTCTCTAATTATGAAACTTATTCTCGCTTCAACCTCTCCTTTTCGAAAAGCTATCTTAGATAAGTTAGGCATCAACTTTGACATAGCTTCACCTGAAACAGATGAAACGGCATTGGCTAATGAAACTCCGCAACAACTGGTTGAACGTTTATCGATAGCTAAAGCTAAAGCAGTAGCAGATAAAAATGAAAATGCATTAGTGATTGGCTCTGATCAGGTGTCAATTATTGATGGTGAAATTATCGGTAAACCACATACCCATGAAAACGCTGTTAAACAGTTACAAAATGCTTCAGGTAAAACGGTTACCTTTTACACGGGCCTTTGCTTGTATAACTCATCAACGAATAAATATCAGTCAGACGTTGTGCCTTTTAATGTTGTCTTCCGTACTCTTAGTCAGCAGCAAATCGAAAACTATTTAAGAAAAGAAGAGCCCTATAATTGTGCAGGCAGTTTTAAATCTGAAGCGTTAGGAATCGTTTTATTCAAAAAGCTTGAAGGTGAAGACCCCAATACATTAATGGGGTTACCTTTAATCCGACTAGTTACGATGTTAGAAAAAGAAAGCTTTCCTGTTTTGTAAACCTTTCTAAAATGAATAACTCACCGAAACCGATGTATAGTTATTTTCATCTGCTGGTGTATTAAGGTATTCACCATATAACAGACTTAAACTCCACGAGTCCGATAAATAATAATCAAATACAGTATAAATATAATCACTGTTCGAATTATCTATAGCTGAAATACTTCTATTCTTACCTGCCGAAATAGAAAAAGAATCAAAACCTAATCCTGTTTCCATATTATAAGAACGTTTCAATAGTCCCGAAGAAAGAAGTAACGTATTTTCATTAAAATACCGAGTACTTTGATATGTTGCTAGTTTGCTCACATCGCGTGAATAGGAATAGGAATAGGCACTTCCAATTAAACGAAAATATTTACCAATATACCATCCTGCTTTTAAACCTAAAATAGTGCTACTAACAACAAGTTTTTTATTATTTGAAGTAGAAAGGTCGATAGTTCTTATTGCCGGTATAGCTTCCAGAAAATATGTATCTTGAGTAAATCTAACAGGAATACTTACTGAAACCATACTGAATTGATCTTTTAAGTCAGAATACTCAATCATCCCGGTCACTTTCCAGTCTTCAGATAGTTTTTTAGATAAGCCAAAATAAAGAAAGTTGTTATTTATTGTTTCTACTCCAGCGGGTACTTTATTTCCCCCCAGACCAAACATGATTTGTCTTGCACTATTGAGTGCTATCTCTACAGCAACAGCAGTATTTTTATTACCTTGTTCATCTGAGCCGACATCGAGACTAATTGATGAGCTATTTGATGCCGCTTCAGCTGTTAACACCATAAAAAAATAAAACATCACACTTAAACTAATCTTTTTTAACACCTTATTCTCCACCTTTTGAACCGCATACTCTACAAACGCATATCAACCATTTTGGTTGACAATAAACGGCCTATTTTTGAGTCTTTTTTAAATAAAAACAGGTTAAAACATAATAACTGTATGGATTCACTAAGTAATATTTTTAGTCTTTCCCCCTAAATATTTGCGCTATAAAGCCGATAGTATATTCAGTAACCGCAAATAAAGTAATTTATGAAATATAAAAGTACACCAACACAGCTCGAGCAGGTACTGCCTGAAGATAAGATTTTGGTATCAAAAACAGATTCTAAAGGCATTATCACTTACGCAAATCCGGTTTTTTTAGACATTTCAGGATATACCGAGTCTCAATTATTAGGTCAACCTCAAAATATTGTTCGCCATCCTGATATGCCACGTGTGATATTCAGATTATTATGGGAAACATTGCAAAATAATCGTGAGTTTAATGGTTACATTAAAAACTTAGCCAAAGATGGTAGCTACTATTGGTTTTTTGCAAATATTACATCCTCATTTTCCGCAGATAATAAGCTATTAGGCTATACATCTGCCAGGCGTAAACCAGATCCAGATAAATTAAATTATATACAAAATCTCTACAGTGAATTATTAGAAATCGAGCAACAATCTCCAGATGATGATGGAATGGAAAAAGCACAATATAAACTTGATAGCATATTGAATAGCAGAGAAAAAGGATATGATGAATTTGTCCTCACTATTTAAATCCATAACGTTCTCATTAAATATTGTAATTATAATTGCAATGGTTGTCTATACGCTGCTCATCTATGAGTTTGATGTAATATTCATTATAGCTGGCATTATTCTTGTTCTTCTTAATATTAAAGATCAACGCAAGCTGTTAATGCAAGACAGACGTCACAAAAAAGTAAGCGAGTTAGCCTCAAATATGGCTAGAGGGAAACTCGATTATCGAATAACACATTTTAAAGGCAACAAAGATTCGATAAAAACCTTAAATGAATTAAACCTAATGGCAGATCAAGTTGAAACGTTTATGCGTGAGGTTAAGACATGCTTTAGTTTTGCACAACAACACATTTATTACCGCAGCCCTTTTACACAGGGGTTAAACGGTTTATTTTCTGAAACTTTAAAAAACATTAGTTTTTCATTTGATATAATGAAACAAAGAAATATTGAACGGCACGTTACAAATCTATTTTCAAAATTAAGTGATTTAAAAACATCACGTTTGCTCTACAATCTCGAAAGTAGCCAATCTGATATTGATATTATAAATAATGAACTGACTGAAGTAGAGAGCGCTACAAAAAATGCGGCTAACAGTGCCCTTGCCAGCAAACTTTCTGTTTCAAAAGTTATTGGAAACACAAGCCAAATAGCTGGTAAAATTTCCCAACTTAAAACTTCTTCCATTGAACTGGACAAAAGTAGCACTGAAATTTCAGATATTATTTCTTTTATTGCAGGTATAGCAGATCAAACCAATCTTCTTGCTCTGAATGCAGCCATTGAAGCAGCTCGTGCGGGTGAATATGGACGAGGTTTTGCTGTTGTAGCGGATGAAGTTCGCACACTTGCGGATAACACTAAGGAAGCCACATTAAAAATAACCAGCATCATTGGTCGCGTCATTAAATCGAGTAATAAAATTCTGAAAGAATCTGCTCATATCGAGGAATACAGCAGCGTATCACACCAACTCGTCACAGAATTTGATCAAAACTTTAGTACGTTTTCTGATGTTGCACAACGGACTTCAGAATCTATTGCCCACTCTCGCATGATCAGTGCTTTAAATCTTGCTAAAATTGATCATGTTTTATATATGCAGAGAGCTTATCGCGCAATTGAACTTAGTACCGGTTCACAGGAGGCACAAGCAGTTAAAGTAGATGAAACACAGTGTCGCTTCGGTAAATGGATGAACTCTGATACAGGTGGAAAAATTTATAGTCACTTACCCAGCTACGCTCAAATTGATGCTCCTCATTCAGCTGTCCACCTCTATATCATTGTCATGATTAACATGCTTGATGGTGACTGGAAAAATAATATTGAAGTACAAGAACAACTTTTACTTAATATGCAATGTGCAGAAATATCAAGTTCAAACCTCCTCGAATTACTAGGCAAACTTGTAGAAGAGAAAAAACAGTTTGAAAGTACCAATGAAGATTCTGCTGGCGAGATTGATTTATTTTAATCTGTAGGTCGGCTCTTCAGGCCGACGAACATTTATCCCCTTCCTCAAAGTTTATTTTTACTACTGGACACCGCGTCGGCCTGAAGAGCCGACCTACAACATATCCGTTACTGTAAATTAAAGTTACGTTCAAAGATGCTTGCCATGGCAACACCTAAACGATCAGCAAAACGATCTAAATAAGTAGCACGTGGTGTGTAATCTATAATTTTTTCAGCTTCAATAATTTCTCTTGCTACAAAACTACTGCTACCTAATCCATCGGTTAAGCCAAGCGCAACACTTTCTTCACCCGTCCAGATCAAACCGGTAAATAACTTTTCATCATCAACAAGACGTTTGCCTCGCCCTTCTTTTACCGTATCAATAAACTGTTTATGAATTGTGCCTAACAATGTTTGGATGTGTTCTTTATCCGAAGGTTTTACATCAGAGAACGGATCTAAAAAGCCTTTACTTGTTCCCGCTGTATATAAGCGTCTTTCTACACCCAGTTTTTTCATTGCTCCAGTAAATCCAAAGCCATTCATTAAAACGCCGATCGAACCAACCATACTGGCTTTATCTGCATAAATTTCATCAGCAGCAACCGCTATATAGTAACCACCCGATGCACACATATCAGTGATGACAGCATAGACTTTTTTCTCTTTGTGTTTTTTACGTAAGCGTTTAATTTCATCATAAACATAACCTGCCTGAACCGGACTGCCACCCGGGCTATTAATGCGTAAAATAATGGCTTTTGCTTTTGGTTCCTTGAATGCTGCACGCAAGCCATGAATTATATTATCTGCACTTGCGTCTGCGCCATCTGCAATAACACCTTGCACTTCGACCAGTGCGGTATGTTCAGTTGCTTTACCTAAGTTACTGGCGCCATCGGACGAAGTATAAGCAGTAATAAAAAGCACAAGAAAATATACAAAAAACAATGATTTGAAAAATATATTCCATTTACGTGCTCGGCGTTGTTCGTCAACGGCTGCAAAGGCAAGTTTACTAATAACATCTGCTTGCCATTCTTCTTTATTTGCAGATTGATTTTTTGTTTCATCTGTCATGATGGGGTTTCCTTAATATTTTATATTTTAGCTAATCATACAACCAAATAAATTTAATATATCCTGTCATTGCAAGCGCAGCGTGGCTGCGCTTATAACGAATTACATATATCTGGAAATTGCTTTGTTACACTCACAATGACAGATATTATTAAATGTTAATTTAATAGCCATTGATGTAAGTCTTGCATATTATCTAAACAGGTTAATGGTTTACAATCGAGCAACCTTTGTTTCTCATGAACACCATAGGTTACTGCAACAGCGTTCGCTTCGGCATTGTTCGCCATTAATAAATCGTATTCTGTATCACCCACCATAATGGCTTCATTTGCATCGATACCATAATAATCAATGATCTCTAAAAGCATTTGTGGATGAGGTTTTGAATGTGATTCATCAGCACATCGTGTAATTGGAAAAAATTCTCCCATAGCTGTTTCTATTAGAACCTTATCTAAACCGTTTCGCCCTTTTCCTGTTGCTATCGCTAAATAATAATCTTTTGCGTGCAATTCCTGAATTAATTCACGAGCACCAGAAAATAATTCACTAGGGGGGTGCGCAGAATCAAAAAAATGTTCACGGTAACGTATAGTTAATGATGTAAGTTCATCATCATCAGCTTGAGGATATAAAGCATAAAAAGCTTCTCGCAAGCCTAAGCCAATAATATTTTTTAATTCATCATCTGTCTTTGGTTCTAAACTTAACTCAGTTATCGCATTTTGCAAACAGGCAACAATATGAGCAGCAGAATCCATAAGAGTTCCATCCCAATCAAAGACTATCAATTTGGCTTCGTGGTTCATAATAGTTCAACCTTCATAAATCTATTTGTAACCGGTTTAAAGTATTAACAAGCGCCTCATCAAGAGGTGCTTCTATATATATGGGAACATCTTCGCCAGTTTCAGTATCGGGTAAGTGAAATTTTAAAGAAAAGGCATGCAGGAATAAGCGTTTCAAACCTTTGCTTTTCAATTGGTGGTTAAATTCATCGTCTCCATACTTATTATCTCCAGCAATTGGAAAACCGATGTGTTGTGCATGCACTCGGATTTGATGAGTACGGCCGGTATCAAGTTTCACACTCATTAAACTGGCTTCATCACCTGCTGAATATGGAATAAACTGTGTGCGAGCATCTTTACCTTTGGGATCAACGAAAACGAGCCGTTCACCTGATTTAATGACGTTTTTTAATAGTGGCGCATCAACCCACCTGCTTCGCCCCTTCCACTTACCTTTTAACAGGGTCAGATAACGCTTGTCCATCGTGCCTTCGCGTAGCTGCTCATGTAGACGTCTTAATGCGCTACGCTTTTTGGCAATAATTAAACAACCTGATGTATCACGATCCAGACGATGAACTAATTCAAGCTGGTTATCATTGGGGCGTAATTCCCGTAAAACTTCAATAAGCCCAAAACTCAGACCACTGCCACCATGTACAGCAAGACCAGAAGGTTTATTTATTACCATTATTCGCTTATCTTCGAATAAAATACGCGACTCGAGCTGCTTTAAAAGCTTATCTGGTACTTTTCCTGGAGCCTTTTTCTCAGCTTGTCGAACGGGTGGAATACGAACAACATCCCCTTCTTTGAGACGGTATTCAGGTTTTATACGCCCTTTGTTTACCCTTACCTCACCTTTACGCACAATACGGTATACTAGGCTCTTTGGCACCCCTTTTAATTGGCACATAAGGTAATTATCGATACGTTGTCCTGCATGATCGGCACTTATCTCGACAAATTGGACTTTTGGGGTTGGACTGGATCCTTGAGATGGCTCTGCTTGTGACATTTGCGCATTGTAACAGCATTATTGCTACATGAAACAGGCATTGATGCTTCAAGCTAACACTGGTATATTGCACCCAAGTGTTTGGAATTACACGTAAATTTATTCCAATCTGCATCTCAATCACCCTGCTTTTTTAAGGTCTTGAATACAGCAGATTTATAAACACCAAAAAAGTTTAGCAACATGCGAAGTATCGGATGTTGATAGAAGCAAGAGCTCCGCAAAATATAAAGTATATTTGTTGGAGTAACATAAAAAATTAACTGCGCTCCCACGGCCAGAATCGAAACAGGCCGGTGGAGACTGAAAGTAAATTAAAACTTCGCGATTCCTTCGGGAATATTTTAGTGTTGAATTTTTTCAACAGCGGGTTTTAATTAACATACAGTCCAACTGATCGGCTATGCCGACTCACCCGGTGGTTGAGCGCCAGGTAAAGGTTTAAAAATGAAGAGAATGCTATTTAATGCAACTCAGTCAGAAGAGTTGCGTGTAGCGTTGGTTGATGGCCAACGCTTATATGACCTGGACATCGAAACCGCTATTCGCGAAACCAAGAAGTCCAATATCTACAAAGGTAAAATCACCCGCGTTGAACCCAGCCTCGAAGCTGCGTTTGTTGATTATGGATCTGAACGTCACGGTTTCTTACC
>JAGLTQ010000218.1 GCA_023135195.1 Gammaproteobacteria bacterium
CCTGAATCATAAGCCAGTGCAATGATCATTTTAGGCGCATAAAATGTTTGTATCATTACAATTACGTAACCTGAAATAATGTAATACTCTAAAGGTGTCCCCGTTACGATTCGGAACGTTCCCAAACCAATACCAACAGCAACCCCTATCGCAACCGCAATTCTTAAACCATTAATACCAATAACACCTGCGGACACTTCATTCGCTTTTATTGCAACTGCAAGCAAAGATGGCTCAGCAATGGTGGTAGAAAAACCTATCGCAATAGCAAATAAGTAAACCCATTTATAATCTTGCCAATGTACGACATCCGCAACCTTCCCTACTCCATATATAAAGTCTGGATCGGTGAGTTGTTGTGCCATTAACTCACCTAAAGGAAATAACGCTTCTTCCAGGCCAACAAGGAAAAAAGCCAGGCCGACAAGAACATAAATAAAACCAACAATGACCTTACCTAAATTTGGAACAGGTTTTTTTATGACAAAAAATTGGAAACCGAAAATAATGACAACAATCGGAAGAACATCAACGACTGTGTCCAAAGTGACATGAAAGAGATGAATAAGAAGATCGATCATATCAACATGCCGTAACCCATGACAAAAATCATAGGCGTTAATGAAGCAAAGGCAATTAAACCAAATCCGTCTAACATTGGGTTTCGACCTTTAATACTCGAGGCTAAACCAACACCTAAGGCTGTAACTAGCGGTACAGTGATCGTTGAGGTCGTCACACCACCAGAATCATAAGCGATGCCAATAATCTCTTTAGGGGCAAAAAAGGTCATAATCACGACGCCCATATAGCCCGCAATAATCAGGTAATGAATTGGCCAACCTTTTAATATTCGTAATACACCGATAACGATGGCTAAACCAACCGAAAATGCAACGGTCAGTCTCAATCCTGAGGCATAACTAGAGCGAGCGGTATCAGTATCGGCAATGGCATGTCCAATTGCAGCAACTTCTGCAGCTTTATCTGCTACTGCTATTAAGGCAGGTTCAGCAATAGTGGTTCCAAAGCCCAATGAAAAAGCAAAAATCAATAGCCAGATAACACTACCCTTACGAGCAAAGGCATAGGCCATACTTTCACCAATGGGAAACAAACCGATCTCTAATCCCTTTACAAATAGACTCAACCCTAAAACAACTAAACCTGTCCCTACTAAAAGCTGTCCCATATTGGGAATCGGTTTTTGCAAGACGACAATTTGGAAAAAGGCGATAACGACAATAATTGGCAGTAAATCACGAGTACTTTGCCAGAGAGGTAATATGATTTGCTTTACTTGCATTTTCATTATGAACGGTATTTCAGGTATCTCTTTGCTATAACGTGGGGTTAATTCTCAATATGCTCGAAGCCTATTAATTCGTGGAAACTCATTAATTCAGTTGTTACAATCAACGAATACCTACAGACACTTTACTGCGAAATGCAAATACATTCAATATCGTGACAATGACAATACCTTCAACCAGCGAAATTCAGAATCAAGTCCAACAAGCCCTTAATGAAGATCTTGGCAGTGATGCGAATACTGATTTTAAAAATTGTGATGTTACAGCCAGTCTAATACCTGATTCGAAAGAATCAAAGGCTCATTTAATTTGCCGTGAGAAAGCTGTTTTGTGTGGCCGTAATTGGGTCGATACTGCATTTAACTTGCTTGATAACAACATTCAAATCACATGGTTTTTCCATGACGGACAAGAAATAAATAATAACGATGTCATATGTGAAATAGTTGGTAATGCCCGCCATATATTAACTGCCGAACGGACTGCATTGAATTTTCTACAAACCTTATCTGCCACTGCAACACAAACGTCTCTCTTTGCGAAAAAAATTGAATCAACTAATTGTAAAATTTTAGACACCCGAAAAACTATTCCCGGTTTACGGCTAGCACAAAAATATGCAGTAACCTGTGGTGGAGGCATTAATCACCGAGTTGGGTTGTATGACATGGTACTCATTAAAGAGAACCATATTCATGCTGCAGGATCAATTACTGCCGCGGTAAATAAAGCACGAGAAAATTTTAAGCGTTTAAAAATCGAAGTCGAAGTTGAAAATATTAATGAACTTCAACAAGCTATCGACTGTAAGGTTGATCGTGTCTTACTCGACAACATGGAAATACCCATGCTTAAAGAAGCCGTATTGCTGACTAACAAAGAAATAGATCTCGAAGCATCAGGAAATATCACACTTGAAACGATTCATTCTATTGCTGAAACGGGAGTGGATTATATTTCGACAGGAGCGATAACAAAGAATATTAACGCTATAGATTTTTCTTTACGTTTTATTGAAACTGATTAAATCTTTTAAATAAAGATTTTATTTTACAACTTCCAAACCCGGCGAACGAAGCTCAAACACTTTAAAATCCTTTTTGGTATAAACAACTTCGCCTAAACGAACAGGTAATGGTGAGCCATTGGCACGAATTAATTTTAAAGGTTCACCTTTTGAATAATGCATACTAGTTTTAATTATTAAATTCCATTCACCACGAACATCTTTTATTAAAATCACAGCTTTGGCTGTAGAAGAGTCTAGTTCATCCTGAGCCTGCACCCCGGCAGTTTCTGCATAATTAGATAATCGAACAACAGCAACTTCAATATGTTTCGAATCAGGTCTATTTAATCGTCGTACAAAACCTAAGATTGGGTGATCCTTATTATCAGGCATTGTAAATGCCATAAGCATATCAATTTGAATAGGGTTACTAAAATCAGTTTCTTCAGTACTAATTAGTAATCCACCAGCACTAAAATTAGTAATAACCCAGCTTGCAGACATATGACTATTTTTTTCATCTGCCAACATTGCAGATGACATCGCAAGAGTATCAATAAATTGTCTAGATTCTCTTACTCTTGATTGATCAGGTGCAACAAGATCTTTTAATAATCTATTCACCTCTTTAAACCCAAAATAAACACTTAAACTTGATTCATCAAAAGAAGCATGTCGTTTTTGTCTTCTTTCTCTCGGAGTAATTCCCATTATCAATAATTCTATAACCGGAACACGATCAACCTCTCTCACTTTAGCTAAAGGACGACTAAATTTACTATCATCAAATTCATTAATAAATTGTTGCTTACCTATTTCTTTGTGATCACTTACGAGTAAATTATATAGTTTAGAATAATCAAACCGAATTGATGGTCTAGGCATGTTCTCCGGGCGTTTAAATACGGGTGGCATATCACTTTTAAAGTGTGTGAGTAAAAAACCAGGTTTTAATTCCTCACCATCATCAGCTAATACTTTTAACCCATCACCGCCTAATAAATCAAGATAAGCATCTGGAATATTAAACATTCGTGTTGGCCAAGTTGTTACATCTAACAGACCAAAAAATTGTATCGATAAATAAAGTCTTCTGACATTAGAAACAGGTACACCACCTTTACGTAATCTATCAGAGCTCTTTCTTATCCCAATAAGACCAATCACATCATAATCATTATCTACCGCACCATGGTGAGCGAGCGAGAAAAATATTTGATTACTGTGTTGCCAGGATACCTTAGGGAGTCTTTGATATCGTAGAGCGCGTAGACGCTGCTCTAGACGTATTAACTCAAGCGAACGAGCGGCAAATTGACATGTTAACTTACTGTTCTTTATGTACTCTTTCTTGTTTGGTGAGTAATAATCTCTAAATAACAATTTATAAGAGATAGATAATTGGTGAATAGCTTCTATGCTCGAAATTAGAGCAGCACGTCTCTCATTACTCTCCGGTAAACTATTTTCTTCTTTTTGATATTTATCGTGCCAGAGTAAAACAACGGGATAAATGTATGATGCAAGTAATTCTGCATACTCTTTACGTTGTTTTGGAGACAGTAAAACTCGATTGATTCTTTGTAATGTGCTTGCAGCTTCTTCTAATAAGCGGACGGGGAGTTTTTTATG
>JAGLTQ010000219.1 GCA_023135195.1 Gammaproteobacteria bacterium
TTACGTAAAAGCCTTTCTTCTACGTTGAAGAAAATGGATATTGTGACGCGACATGAATTTGATATTCAGACTGCTGTACTACAAAAAACGCGTAGCAAAGTAGATGAAATGGAAAGATTGATTACACAACTGGAATCAAATTTATTAAATAAATAAAAAAGGCCGCCTCATAAAACCCGGCAGCCTTTCCTGTTTATAACTTCTTTTTAACAGTAAATGTTAAACACGATCGCCTAAATGTGCACCATTAACCGGGTGTAGCAACCAGTTTGATACATCGCTTCCAAGGATTTTTACCGTACGGCCTAAAACATCACATGATGATTTAACAAAACCAAATGCGCCACCGCCTGATCGACGCGCCGCAGTAAAGCCTGCCTGTTTTCTTCCATTTTTATATAATGTGCCTTTAATCACAGTATATTTCGCGTGCCCTCCCAAGCCCACTCTGACACTTACAGCTTCTGTGATATAGACCAAAAGCACTTTGCCTTTTGATTTTCTTCTTACTTTATTTTTACGAATAACACCAATACCTTCACCAACTGAATAAGCATGAATATATTTTGAAAGTTTATTTGGAAGATCGCATTCAGTTTTAATTACTCTTGGCTCAACTCTTGCTTTTTTAGCATAAGGTATATTAAATTTGATTTTAATAGCCGTTTTTGGATTTACCTTAATGGATGGTGTTTTTGGATCACTTGCTCCACAGCCAATAACAAATACTGCTAGTAGTGCACTAATTACAATATGTTTCATTTATTACCCCTTAATTTGACTTCATAAATAATATATCAATCTTTCCCCGTAGATATACCCGTTAAATGTACATCTAATTATGCTTTCTATACAAGAGAAATTATGTGATCCAGACACATTTACATTAATACTTTTACTTTATCGAAGCTAACTGTTAAAAAGAGACAATAACTTAACCGGACTTAAGTTACGCAATCGGAAAGGAATCCATATGTCTCTTGCTACTGTTTATTCGCGCGCCCAGGCTGGAATCAACGCGCCTCAAGTTATCATCGAAGTTCACCTATCAAATGGTTTACCCAGCCTATCCATTGTTGGGCTTGCTGATATTGAAGTGAAAGAAAGTAAAGATCGTGTTCGTGCCGCACTCATTAATAGTCAGTTTGATTTTCCTGCAAGGCGTATAACGATTAATCTTGCACCGGCTGATTTACCCAAAGAAGGCAGTCGATTTGATTTACCCATTGCGATTGGAATTCTTGCTGCCTCTGGACAAATACCTGTTGAAAAACTTGAGCAATTTGAATTTATCGGTGAGCTGGCATTAAGTGGTGAGTTACGTGAAATTCGCGGAGTCTTACCTGCCGCAGTTCAATGTCGCGATAAAAAAAGGAAATTAATTTTACCGAAAAATAATGCTACTGAAGCTGCATTAGTGAGTGATCTTGAAATTATTCCTTGCGGTCATTTATTAGAAGTCTGTGCCAGATTAAATGGTCAGCAGGACTTACTTTCAGATAATGTAATTCCAGTTTTAAAAAATGAAACTATAGCTGATTTTGCTTACAACGAGGCTGATGATCTTTCCGATGTCGTTGGTCAACGCCATGCAAAACGCGCCATCGAAATTGCCGCAGCAGGCGGACATAATCTCATTTTACTTGGCCCTCCCGGCACAGGTAAAACGATGTTAGCAACTCGTTTACCGGGTATTTTGCCTTCCATGACTGAGAAAGAAGCATTGGAAAGCGCTGCAATACAATCTATTAGCTTTCAGGGTTTTAAAATTAAAAACTGGAAAAAACGTATTTTTCGTGCTCCACATCATACTGCCTCTGGTGTTGCACTAGTTGGTGGTGGTAGTCATCCACAACCAGGAGAAATATCACTCGCACACAACGGCGTATTATTTTTAGATGAATTACCCGAGTTTGATCGACGTGTTCTTGAAGTTTTGCGTGAACCGCTTGAGTCAGGGCGAATTATTATTTCACGTGCAACACGACAAGCAGAATTTCCTGCACGCTTTCAACTTATTGCTGCAATGAATCCCTGCCCTTGCGGATACTTAAGCCATCCAAATGGACGTTGTCGTTGTACTGCCGATCAGGTTCAACGTTATCGTTCTCGCATTTCGGGACCGTTATTAGATCGTATTGATATGCACATTGAAGTGCCACCTGTTCCTTTAAAAGAAATGCAGTCAACCACAACAGAAGAAGAAACCAGTGCCACTGTACGCGAGCGTGTAGTTAAAGCTTATCAACGCCAACTACAACGAAATAAACGTGTGAATGCTTTAATGAATACCCAAGATATCAAACGCTACTGTCAGCTAGATAAAGCTGCATCACAATTATTAGAACAAGCCGTTACAAGCCTGGGGCTTTCTGCGCGCTCCCATAACCGCATCCTTAAAGTTGCAC
>JAGLTQ010000022.1 GCA_023135195.1 Gammaproteobacteria bacterium
CGGCAAATTGCCAGTGAACTCTCACTTGAATTCTTCGACAGTGATCATGAGATTGAAGACCGTACCGGTGTCACAATCACTCATATTTTTGATATAGAAGGTGAAAATGGGTTTCGTAAACGTGAAACAGCAGTGCTTGATGAATTGACTGAAAGAAAAGGTATTGTCCTCGCAACAGGTGGTGGTGCTATTTTAAAAGCTGAAAATCGCCAATTTCTCATGTCCCGCGGTACAACAATCTACCTCTATGCCAATATTGATACTCTACTTGAACGAACATCTAAAGATCGTAATCGGCCTCTATTACAAACTGAAGATCCTAAAGAAAAATTAGAAGAACTATTAGAAACTCGAGATCCGCTTTACCGTGAAACAGCAGACATTATTATTGATACAGGTAAAGATAGTGTACGTTTAGCATTAAAAGAAATTTTAGAAAAACTCCAGCAATCTTAAGCAATTAGTTCTAAACTAATCAAAGCACTCCGCATTTTTCTCATTTTCATTTATAATCACATTTGATTAACACTTTTGAACACCTAATTAAAAACGGTACTGAAAATGAAAACTCTACAGGTTGAACTCGGCGAACATGGTGAACGTAGTTACCCTATTTTCATTGGACAAAATTTACTTACAAAACCTGAACTCATTAAACCTTATGTTAAAGGTACTCAGGTTCTGATTGTTAGTAATGAAACCATTGCTCCGCTATATCTTGATAAAGTAAAAAATACCTTTAGTGCGTATGATGTGCAAACCATCATTCTTCCTGACGGTGAACAATATAAAAACCTTACCGAATTAAATAGCATTTTTGATGCTCTACTAAGCGCTAAATTTGATCGTACTTGCACTCTGGTTGCACTTGGAGGTGGTGTTGTCGGCGACATGACCGGCTTCGCAGCAGCAAGTTATCAGCGTGGTGTTAACTTTATTCAAATTCCAACCACCTTGCTTGCTCAGGTTGATTCTTCGGTTGGAGGTAAAACAGGCGTAAATCATCCTAAAGGTAAAAATATGATTGGTGCATTCCATCAACCATGTTGCGTTATTGCAGATTCTGACACGTTAAATACCCTGGACGATAATCAACTTAGTGCTGGTATTGCAGAAGTAATTAAATATGGCCTTATTCGTGATATGTCCTTCACAAAGTGGCTTGAAGAAAATATGCACAAATTATTAGAACGTGATCCGGAAGCATTGTCTTATGCCATTGAAGTTTCCTGTCGCTGTAAAGCAGAAATTGTTACAGAAGATGAAAAAGAAAGTGGAGTACGTGCCCTACTTAACCTGGGGCATACGTTTGGCCATGCAATAGAAACCAGCACCGGTTATGGAAACTGGTTACACGGGGAAGCGGTAGCAACAGGTATGTTAATGGCAGCCGATTTGTCCATGCGCCTTGGTAATTTGAGTACAAAAGATGTGGAGCGCGTTGATAACCTGCTTGATATGGCAATGCTACCGACACGCGCACCACACCATATGGATTATGATCATTTTATTGAACTAATGGCGGTTGATAAAAAAACACGTGCAGGGAAAATTAATTTTGTTTTATTTAATAAATTAGGTGACGCCATGGTTACAAATGATTTTGACCATAATTTTCTACGAGAAACTATCGAAGCACATCGCGCCATAGATGGACAATAAAGGATAAAGATGAATGTCAGAACTTGCACCCTATGCAGCAAATAATAATTCATCTTTAGGTCGTCGTTACCCCGAAGAAATCCCTAAGCATCGCAGTGAATTCCAGCGTGATCGTGATCGTATTATTCATTCAACCGCTTTTCGACGACTCGAATATAAAACCCAGGTTTTCGTAAATCATGAAGGTGATTTATTTCGTACCCGATTAACCCATTCTATTGAAGTTGCACAAATGAGTCGCACCATTGCGCGCGCCTTACATCTCAATGAAGACTTAAGTGAAGCCATCGCGCTTGCTCATGATCTTGGTCATACACCTTTCGGACATACCGGACAGGATGCACTCAATGAATGTATGAAAGATTACGGTGGTTTTGAGCATAACCTGCAATCATTGCGTGTTGTTGACGAACTAGAAGAAAAATATGCAAAATTTAATGGCCTCAATCTTACCTTTGAAAGTCGAGAAGGCATTCTAAAACATTGCTCCATAAAAAATGCAGAGCAACTCGGTGATATTGGTTTACGTTTTATAAATAAAACTCAACCCAACATTGAAGCACAAATGGTTAATCTCGCAGATGCGATTGCCTATAACAGCCATGATGTTGATGATGGCCTGCGCTCTGGTTTTATAACTATAGAGCAATTACGCGAAACCAGATTATTTAAAATGCTTTATAGTAAGGTCGAAAAAGATTATCCAAAACTTGATAATAAACGTACTATTTATGAAATTGTGCGACGCATGATTGATGAGCAAATTAAAGATTTAATTGCAGAAAGCTCACAACATCTCTTTAAAACAAATCCACAATCAATTGAAGATATTCGTCAATATAAAGGTAACCTGATAAGTTTTAGTGAAGACATGTTAGACATGCACCAGGAATTAAAACGATTCTTAAGAGAAAACCTATACCGTCATTATCGTGTTCATCGCATGAGCCATAAAGCGGGCAATGTAATAACTAAATTATTCCAGTCGATGTTAAATGATCTTCGTCTCATGCCCCCGGAATATCGAGAAAAAGCCCAGCTAGAAGAAGAAAAAAGGGGTGACAGTGGACGCGCACGTATTGTTTCAGACTATGTTGCAGGCATGACCGACAGGTATGCAATTAAAGAATATAAACGCATTTTTGACCCGACTGAATTAACTTAATTGATTTAATTGATTTAATTGAGATAGGGAGTTGACCTTATAATGATAAACCCGTACTAGTATATTATGCGTATCTATATGCAAATACCTGCAATGGAAGAAAAGCCTTCACGTTATTACCAATTATTATTATTGGAAGATTTATTAGATGGCTGGACTTTAGTCCGTGAATGGGGGCAACAAGGCCGTTCAGGACGAGTCAAACGAGACCATTTTGAAAATCGTGAAACAGCTGAAAATGCTTTACTGCGCGTTCGTGACTCACAACTAAAACGGGGATTTAAAGTGGTATTCATGCAAGGACAGGATCAACCACTCTAAGTTATGATGTTAAGGATAAATATTTATGGCTTCTAACTTACAAGACTATAACCCATCAAACCTGGAACAACTTAATCGAGTTGAACCAACCTATCTTGCATCATATGGTTTAACTGAAGCTCCCTTTTCTCTGCAGCAAGACGATCGTTTTTTATATTTAAATTCTGAACTCACCGAACAACTTGGCTTACTTAAACATTATACGCAGTACGGAAATTTATTGCTTATCGTTACCGGCGAACGAGGTATAGGTAAAAGCAGTCTTAAGCAACAATTTATCAATACGGCTCAGGAAGAATGGCAGATATGTGAAATTCAATCGCATACTATGATGGATGCCAGTATGCTGTTAAAACAAATCGCTCACGGTTTTAATATTACAGAACCACCTCTTGAACCTTCCGCTTTATTTGAAGTACTCAGTGTGCAACTTGATCATATGCGGCAAGCATCATATGTTCCTATTTTAATAATCGATGATGCCCATGAGCTACCTCAGGATGCTCTGCAATCATTACTTTACCTGGCAGAAAACCATTCCGATCAACAAGCTGCATTACGTATCATTTTATTTTGTGAACCTGAAATAGAAATCATGCTGGATGATCCAGCCATTCATTCTTTGAGAGATCGCGTCACTCATAGCATGGAAATTTCATCACTGGATGAAGCAGAAACAGCTGAATATTTACGCCATCGTTTAGCGGTGGCAGGGCTCGATGGAACCAGCCCTTTTACCCCAACGCTTGTGCATAAAATTTTTAAAGCATCTGAAGGTATCCCTGTAAAAATAAATGAGTATGCACACCAAAATTTGCAGGACGATAAAGAACCCGTTACCTTAATTGAATTAGGTATAGATGATGAGCTCATTCATGAAACAAAGTCATTTAATTTACGCAATATAATATTAGGTGGTGTTGCACTAGCTATTGTTATTACCGTTCTACTATTCCAGGATCGTATTAATAGCTTATTTGAAGAGCCCCCTCAGCTGGCAATTGAAGCTACGGACGATCCGATTAAAAATAATAATAAACCCGTACCTGAAAAAATAGCTGTGGTAGAAGATACCTCCCCGGTAAAACCAGCAGAAGAAAAAACCATTGAATTTTCTTTAAATAAAGATCCTGTAGAAAAAGTAACACCTGCTGTAGAAGCCGTTAAAGAAAAAACTGAAAAACCAATAGCTCTAAAATTAACAGCAATAAACCCAAACCCGATATCCACCAGTAAACAACGTCAGATTATTTCCATCAGTGGCTCTGGTTTTAATACACGACAAAAAATTAAAGTGAGCTGGACAGATAAAGTAAAAATCCTCTCAGACACGCAGGTTACTTTCACCAGTGATAGTTATATTAATTTAATCCTCAATGTTGGCATGCAAGCCGATACCTGGAAAGTAACCGTTATTGATCCTGAGCTGAAGATAGAATCAAATACGATCAGTTTTGATGTTGTTTCTACTGAAGAAAAAAAGCTGTCACCTCAAACGAAAATAACCAAACAAGAAAAAACAATTAGCAAAACAGCCACAGCCAAATTAGAAATAAAAATCATCAATGGCCTGTACGGACAGAACTGGATAAAACAGCAAAATAAAAATCACTTCACCTTACAGCTTTTAGGTACACATAATAAAAACACACTGCCAAGCTACATTAAAAAGTATTCTTTAAAGAATGAGGCCGCAGCATTTAAAACTAAACGTAATGGCAAAGACTGGTATACGCTAATTTATGGTTTCTACCCAACAAAACCTGCTGCTCAGGCTGCTGCTATACAATTACCAAAAGGTGTGGCAAAACCATGGGTACGCTCATTTTCCAGTATCCTTCCTTCATTGAGTAAAGAAAGCCTGATCAAAAATACACCTGTTATTGTTCCAGCAACGAGCATTCCAGATAACCAGGAAGGGTGGTTATGGAGCCAGGATCCTAACCATTACACATTACAGCTTGCAGCGGGTACAGACAAAAAGGCCATACAGGCATTCATTAAACGCCATAATTTAAAGGGCAAAGCGGTCTACTTTCATCGACTGCGTGATGCTAAAGACTGGTACATCCTCGTTTATGGCAGTTATTCTAGCTACTCCATCGCCAAACAAGCCATTAACCAGCTACCCTCAGCGGTTCAGAAAGCCAGCCCCTGGCTCCGCCGTTTTAGTGCAATACATGCTGAGCTAAACTAAAAAAAAGACTGAACCACAGGGAGCACGGGGGACACTGGGTAAATAATCAGGAACATTTATTCTTGTTGTTAAAAGAGAGATTTTCTAACTTTGTTTTCTTATAGAGCTCAAAGTTATGAAATAATAATTTGATCTCCCCGTGAACCTCGTGCTCCCCGTGGTTAAATCTCATCATTTCTTCATGCTCTCTTACTGCTTCAATCTTTTGCTATTAACCACATAATTCACAGGGACTCCTCTGTTTACGCCCTTTTTGGATTGAAGCAAATCGCCTCTCCTTGTATACTGCTTGGCCATTTCACTCAGCATTCCCGTTGAGATTTTCCACAAAAATGGACTGAATTTAAGCATTTTGTTGCTCCAGCTGAAACTCTGCGGATGCGACAATACGACGATTATCCGGTGATAAAGATAGTGAAGAAAAATAGACACAACCCCGAACCAATACACACAAATTATTCTGGTATGAATGGTGGTCTTTACCGCCCTGAATTTGAACGTGATAACTGTGGTTTTGGCCTCATGGCTCAAATGGATGGCAAGCCTAGCCATTGGTTACTAAAAACTTCGATTGACGCCCTTGCTCGTCTAACTCACCGTGGTGCTGTTGCCGCCGATGGCAAAACAGGTGATGGTTGTGGACTATTATTAAAAAAACCCGATAGCTTCCTTAAAGCTGCTGCTGCAAAACTTGGTTTCGACCTGTCTGAACTTTATGCTGTTGGTATGATTTTCCTCAATACGGAAAACAAAAAAGCGGATGCTGCGCGTGAACAACTCGAAACAGAGCTGACCAAAGAAGGCCTGACAATAGCTGGCTGGCGTGTTGTACCGGTTGATGAAAGTGTATGTGGTGAGGAAGCCTTAAAGTCACTGCCGCAAATTGAACAAATTTTTGTTAATGCTGCTGATGGTATGGACAGCACGGCTTTTGAACGCCATTTATATATTGCGCGTCGTCGTACAGAAAAAGCACTGGAAAATAACGATGAGGCTTTTTACATACCTAGCCTGTCATCATCCGTTATTTCGTACAAAGGTCTGGTTATGCCAGAACACCTTCCTCATTTTTATAAAGACTTAAATGATGAAAGTTTTGAAACAGCATTGGCCGTTTTCCACCAACGCTTTTCCACCAATACCTGGCCACAATGGCGTTTGGCTCAGCCATTCCGTTACCTGGCACATAACGGTGAAATTAATACCGTTCAGGGAAATCGAAACTGGTCTGTTGCTCGTGGTCATAAATTTGAAAGTCCACATATTCCAATGGAAGATGTACGCCCTCTCGTTTCGATGACAGGTTCAGATTCAAACTCTATGGATAACATGCTTGAAGCTTTATTGGCTGGCGGTATGGATATTTTCCGTGCAATGCGTTTATTGATTCCACCTGCCTGGCAGAACGTCGCCAACATGGATGCAGACTTACGCGCATTTTATGAATATAACTCCATGCACATGGAGTCATGGGATGGTCCAGCCGGCGTGGTATTAACCGATGGTCGCTATGCTGCGTGTTCAATGGATCGAAATGGTTTACGTCCAGCTCGTTGGATGATCACCAAAGATCGCCACATTACAATTGCTTCCGAAATTGGTGTTTACCAATATGCACCTGAAGATGTTGCACAAAAAGGTCGCCTCAAGCCAGGCCAAATGCTGGCAGTTGATACTCAAACAGGTGAATTCATTACACCTGAAATGGTGGATGATCGTTTAAAGAGCGCACACCCCTATAAAAAATGGATGGCAGAAAATGCGCTTCATCTTGAGTCACAACTCAAAGCAGAAAATGGCGCAGATGCAATGGATGTCGATACACTTAACGTGTATCAAAAACTTTTCCTGGTGAGTTTCGAAGAACGCGATCAAATCTTGCGCGTCCTCGGTGAAGATGGACAAGAAGCCATAGGTTCAATGGGTGACGATACGCCGTTCCCCGTTTTATCACGCAAAGAACGCTCACCTTACGATTACTTCCGCCAACAGTTTGCGCAAGTCACCAATCCACCGATTGATCCGATTCGTGAACAAATCGTTATGTCGTTAGAAACCTGCTTTGGTCGTGAACAAAACATGTTTGAAGAAACAGCCGATCATGCTTCGCGCCTATTGGTTAATTCACCCGTTTTATCACACACCAAATTTACTAAACTGATTAAGCTTGGCAGCAGTAATAGTGATTACGCTAATGAAATTATTTCATTAAATTATCCTGAAGATATTGATTTAAAATCTGCATTAATCGATATCAATAATAAAGCGGTTGCCGCAGTTAAAGCAGGCAAAGTGATTATTGTTTTAACGGATAAAGATATCAGTGAAAACACTTACCCTGTTCATGCTTTATTAGCAACGGGTGCCGTACATCATCACTTAATCGCAGAAGGTCTACGTTGTGACGCCAACATTGTTTGTGAAACTGCAACCGCTCGAGACCCACATCACTTTGCAACCTTAATTGGTTATGGCGCAACAGCCATTTATCCTTACCTTGCTTACGCATGTTTAAGTGATTTGATTCGTACCAATGAAATTAAAGGTTTTGAAGCATGTAACCTTGATAACAACTTCCGTAAAGGGATTAATAAAGGTTTATATAAAATCACTTCGAAGATGGGAATTTCAACAATCACCAGTTACCGTGGTGCGCAGCTGTTTGAATCTGTCGGCTTGAACCAGGAAGTGGTTGACCTTTGTTTTAAGGGCACAACTAACCGTATTCAAGGCAGTCGTTTTTCAGAAATAGAATCAGAACAACGCATACTTTGCAAAATTGCGTGGAATGCACGTAAGAAAATGGATCAAGGTGGTTTATTAAAGTTTGTTCACGGTGGTGAAGATCATGCTTATAACCCAGACGTGGTTAACTCATTACAAACTGCAGTTAAAAGCGGTAAGTATGAAGACTATAAAATTTATGCAGATCAAATTAATAACCGTGCACCGATTTCTCTTCGTGACTTATTGAAGTTACGTGATGGTGCTAAATCAATCGACATTAATGAAGTTGAATCTTTTGAAGATATCGTACAACGTTTTGATTCAGCAGCAATGTCGTTAGGTGCTTTATCACCTGAAGCGCATGAAACATTAGCGCAAGCAATGAATGAGTTAGGTGGTCGCTCAAATTCCGGTGAAGGTGGCGAAGACACTAAGCGCTACGGAACTGTTAAGCGCTCTAAAATTAAACAAGTGGCTTCCGGCCGATTTGGTGTAACTCCTGCCTACTTGCGCAGTGCAGAAGTTATGCAAATTAAAGTCGCCCAAGGTGCAAAGCCCGGTGAAGGTGGTCAACTACCCGGTCATAAAGTGAATGATTACATTGCGTCATTACGTTTCTGCAAACCTGGCGTATCGTTAATTTCTCCGCCGCCACATCATGATATTTATTCTATCGAAGATTTAGCGCAGCTTATTTATGATTTAAAACAGGTTAATCCCGATGGTTTAGTTTCTGTGAAACTCGTTTCTGAAGCAGGCGTGGGAACTATCGCAGCCGGTGTTGCAAAAGCCTATGCCGATTTAATTACTATCTCCGGCTATGATGGCGGTACCGGCGCGTCACCTTTAACTTCGGTTAAATATGCCGGTGGTCCATGGGAATTGGGGTTAACTGAAACTCATCAAATTTTACGTGCAAATAATTTGCGCGGTAAAGTACGCTTACAAACAGATGGTGGTTTAAAAACCGGTTTAGATATTATTAAAGCAGCTATCTTAGGTGCAGAAAGTTTTGGTTTTGGTACTGGCCCGATGGTTGCAATGGGTTGTAAGTACTTACGTATTTGCCACTTAAACAACTGCGCGACCGGTATTGCAACGCAAGATGATATTTTACGTAAAAAACACTTCATTGGCGAAGTTGAAATGGTTACCAACTACTTCAAATTCATTACGCAGGAAGTACGTGAGCTAATGGCATCACTCGGCATTAAAAGGTTAACCGATCTTATTGGGCGAACAGATCTATTAGAAATAATAGAAGGTACTACCGCTAAACAACAAGCATTAGACCTATCACCATTGTTATCGGATGCCGGTGTTGCAAAAGATAAACCTTCTTTCTGTGTTGAACCTAAGAATGAACCTTTCGATAAAGGTAAGTTAGCAGAGAAAATAGTGGCTGATGCCACCAATGCTGTTGAAAATAAAACAGGCGGTGAATTCAGCTATAAAGTTGAAAACATTGATCGCTCAATCGGCGCACGTTTGTCAGGTGAAATTGCTGTACGTCATGGCAACCTCGGTATGGAAGAGAATCCAATTGTATTAAACCTAACCGGAACAGCAGGTCAAAGCTTCGGTGTTTGGAATGCCGGTGGTTTACACATGAACCTCGAAGGCGATGCCAACGATTACGTGGGTAAAGGCATGGCTGGCGGTAAACTCTCTATCCGTCCACCAAAAGGCAGCGCCTTTATTAGTCATGAAACTACGATTATTGGTAACACATGTCTTTATGGCGCAACCGGCGGAAAACTTTTCGCATCTGGTTTAGGCGGAGAACGTTTTGCAGTACGTAACTCCGGTGCCCACGTAGTAGTTGAAGGTATCGGTGACCATGGTTGTGAATACATGACCGGCGGACTTGTTACTGTGCTTGGTGAAACAGGTGTTAACTTCGGCGCAGGTATGACCGGTGGTTTTGCTTACGTTTATGATGAAAGTAATCACTTCGCTGATCGCGTTAATCAGGATATTGATATTGAACGTATTGGTGCTGAATCCATGGAAGCGCACCGATGTCATTTACGTGAAGTTATTGAAGAACACGTAAAAGAAACAGGCAGTCAACGTGGTCAGGATATTCTTGATAACTTTGCAGATGCGGTGTGTCACTTCTGGTTAGTTAAACCAAAAGCGGCATCTATGGAATCATTGCTTGCAGATTTACAAAGCGCTGCGGCATAAAGATTTAACAAAGCGAATATTATTTTAAGCATTGAACTTAAATCTCTATTTATAAGTTCAAGCAACAACGAATAGAAAGTAAAAAAGATGGCCAATAATTTTCAATTTTTACAAGTCAGTCGAGCGGACCCGGATAAGAAAGATGCTGCGGTGCGTAAAAAAGAATACCGTGAGATCTATGTACAATTCGATGCAGCAAAAGCAGCCGAACAAGCTGACCGTTGTTTAGAATGTGGCAACCCGTATTGCGAATGGAAATGTCCGGTACATAACTACATTCCAAACTGGTTAAAACTGATTGCCGAAGGGAATATTTTTGAAGCAGCTGAACTATCTCATAAAACAAATAGCCTGCCTGAAATTTGTGGCCGCGTTTGTCCACAAGACCGCCTGTGTGAAGGTGCATGTACCTTAAACAATGGCTTTGGTGCCGTTACCATTGGGTCTATTGAAAAATACATTAATGACAAAGCTTTTGAACAAGGCTGGCGTCCCGACTTATCAAAAGTAAAAAGTACCGGAAAAAAAGTTGCTGTCATTGGCGCAGGCCCAGCGGGCTTAGGTTGTGCTGATGTCCTGACACGCAATGGTGTTGAAGTTATTGTTTATGATAAACGTCCAGAAATTGGCGGCCTTCTCATGTTTGGTATCCCTGAATTCAAGCTTGAAAAAGAAGTAGTACAACGCCGCCGTAAAGTTCTTGAAGAAATGGGGGTTACTTTCAAATTAAATATTGAAGTAGGAAAGGACATTCCATTCCAAACAATTCTTGATGAATATGATTCTGTTTTCCTTGGTATGGGTACATACGACTCAATGAAAGCAGGTATCCCGGGAGAAGATAACCCTGGCGTTTATGCTGCTCTCGATTTCTTAATTTCAAACGTTAATCATTGCTATGATTTCGAAAAAGATACCGCCGACTATATTAATATGCAAGGCAAACATGTCGTTGTCTTAGGCGGTGGTGATACAGCAATGGATTGCACTCGTACCTCGATTCGTCAAAACGGTGCATCCGTTACTTGTGCCTATCGTCGTGATGAAGCAAACATGCCCGGCTCGAAAAAAGAAGTCGCTAACGCTAAAGAAGAAGGCGTTAACTTCATGTGGAATCGTCAGCCAATTGAAATTGTTGGCGATGGTCGAGTAGAAGGCGTTAAAGTCATTACTACAAAATTGGGTGAAGCTGATGAACGTGGTCGTTGTCGTCCAGAACCCATTGAAGGTTCAGAAGAAATTATTATGGCTGATGCTGTGATTATTGCTTTTGGTTTCCGTCCAAGCCCCGCTGACTGGTTTAAAGATTTCGATGTAGAAATTGATGAACGAGGCCGTGTAAAAGCTCCGCTTGAACAAAAATTTAAACACCAAA
>JAGLTQ010000220.1 GCA_023135195.1 Gammaproteobacteria bacterium
CCGTGGCTTCGTACCTCCTGCGTCCATGCAGTCGTCGCAATGACGGGAAACTCTAAATTTCGTGGAGCTCTCTCAGGGTCTACCCCTATTATTTTTCAGAAAATAACCACCTTTTATCGAAAAATGGATCTAGATCACAATTTGTAACTTGCAACTATATAAGTATCTACTAAAATACTAACTTAATTATGATGAAAATAGTAAAAGGGGACTCAATATGGCTCTTGATATTTTAAGCATTATCGGCACCGTTTTCGCGGTACTCGTAATAGTGGTATTGTTCGCTCTGTGTAAAGTTCGAGGTTGTAATAAGCCGATCCAATAATAGATAGTTTTAATCGGTTATCAAACTGGTGACCGCCTTCTGAATATCTGGATGATCAAACTCTCGACCCCCTGTAGCGCGGTATACAATCTTCCCTTCGGGACTAACAATATAGGTTGTTGGGAAACCTCTCACTTTCCAATTAGTCATTACCTTACCATCGGTATCAAATAATATTGGAAAACTGGGTGAAGGATTGATCATACCCATAAAAGGGAAAACAATATCAATATCTTCACCCACGTTGACCGCTAAAATGACAACGTTTTTATCCTGTGTTGCCAGATGCAGCCGTTCCAGTGAGCTCATTTCGCGACGACAAGGTGGACACCATGTTGTCCAAAAATTTACAACAACCACCTTACCCTTTAGATCTTTAATATCAACAAACTCATCATCCATGTTTTTCAAACGCAAGGCTGGTGCAAGTGTCGGCTTTTTAATCAAAGTAAGGTTATGCGTTAGTGGTGGGGGGCCTGCCGCATGACTCATAGATGGTGTGAATAAAATTGTGCTCGAAATTAACGTGAGTAATAACGTTTGAATGTATTTTTTATTTAGCACATTTAACTCCGCGCAATGTTGTTTTATATTCTTTGCCATTGATATCCCAACGGACTATCAAATCAAATAAACTCTCAGCAGGCAATCCAATTGATAACATTCCCTGGTTCCAGTCTCCACCAATCTCAAATTCCTGCTCTGGAGGAAACTGCGCCCAGCGAAAAGCTAATAAAGCTGAATTATTTACTTTTTGTTTTTTCAATGTTTTCAACCAGGCATCAACAGATATCAATGGATGTGGCTTTTTATTAGCAAGAACAGTCCAGTTACTTTTAATAAAATGTATTTTTCCCGGTGCTTTATCATTTCGCATAACGGTCATATAAACACAAGATACGGCAAACGATTCCGTTTGCGCCACTGTAAACCCTCTATTTACATAAAAAGCTTTAGCTTGATCTGGCAATATTTGAGTTAAAGAAAAATTAACACCCTGAGTATTAATCTCCCAGGTTGTTATGCCCGTAGTTTTTTCGACATGTTTACTTTGCTGTGAATCAGCAAGGCAAGAGAAAGAAAAAAAGAGTCCAATAATCAAGATGTTAATTTTCTTAAGCATGTGCAACCCCATAAAATAATATGTTATCTCAATTAGAGTTCTAACTACAATTATTAATGACGTCCATTTATACCAAAAAACTTCTGCGCATTCGTTAAACGCAGCTTTTTCTCAATCTCAGCAGGAAAACGTTTCATCCAACCTCGTTGAAAATGATGAAAATCTGAGTAGTGCGCCCATCCTTCATCCGCTTCATACCAACGGTAAATTTGATGTGCATTCCAGACAGGATCGGTTCCTGTCATTACGCGATCCTGATATTTAATAATCAACTCACGCCAGCCCTCTAATAATGAATAATCTTTATAAGCAAAATAATCGTAATGCCAGGGATCACGCGCGGCTAAATCTAACCACACATTTGGACACGCTTGCATTAAAGGTTCGAGCTGTTCAGGCCCTAATACACCACCGGCATGAGCCCAGAGAAACCGTACCTCAGGATATTTTTTACAAATGGGTAAAAAATATCGATAGTCACCTGCATCCGTATGAATTAAAAAAGGTAAATTAAATTCTTTTGCTAACTCCAGCAATCCAACAAAAACAGGATTATCCCGACGTTGTCCAACTCCCGTCGCCAAATGAACTTCACCAATACCGGCATAGTCACCCGTTTCAATAAGTTTGCGAATTTTACCTACGAGTGTTTTATCAAAATACCAATTTAACCGATTACCGGCGTGATAGTAAGGCGTAACAAAAGGAATAACCCAGTCTCCCCCCGCGTCTTTTAGCTTAAGAGAATAATGTGAGGGAACACTGGAAACCACCGCAAGAA
>JAGLTQ010000221.1 GCA_023135195.1 Gammaproteobacteria bacterium
TATGATCTTCAAGAATTTTAACGGCTTCTTTAGCACTCAATAATTCTTCATGGTCCCAATTAAAATGTAAATGTATATCAGCAAAAGGGGACAAATCATGTTTAGGTAACGAACATGCCGTTAAAGAAAACAAATACAATATAATGATAAAATTACGTTTCATACCATCGTTCTAAAAGTTAAATTAATTCTTGGTGTGCTGACCATTTTTGTCTTTGGTAAGCTGTGCATCCAGTGAGTTTGTGTCAAGCCTTTCATAATCAATAAACTACCATGCTGTAAAACTAATGACATCGTTTCTTTACTTTTTTTATGTTTAAAAGAAAACTTACGTTCTGCACCAAAACTCATCGAAGCAATGGCACTGTCCTTTTTTAAATCAGGCTCATCATCACTATGCCAGCCCATTCCTTCATCACCATCATGATATAAGTTAAGTAAACAAGAGTTAAACATCTCATTCGTTTTTTCTTCAATTATTTCTTTTAACGCTAATAACTCATCAATCCATGGCAATGCTTTTTTGCTGGTATTAGAGTAAGTATATTCGAAAGGCTTTTCTCCATACCAGGCCATTTTTCGTTTGGTGACGATACGTTTACCAAAGATAATTACCTCATCATTCATCCATGTAACCTTGCTGAGTAAACTATTAAAGTAATCATTAGCCTCGCGTTGAGACATTAATGTTCCATAATAATTTACTATGCCATCTTGCGGAAGACGATTTTCAGGTTTACCTTTAATGTTTTCAAATAAGTCCATTCTTCTCAAGCAATTAATAAAATGAATTTTATCGATAGCCTCTCATATTAAAATTATTAACAAAATAAACAACAATAGCCAGAGTAAAAGTAAAAACCCACGCTCTAAGAACGTGGTTTTGATCTCACCCTATAAGGGTGTATAAAACCGCTCATCCTCTGTAGGTGGGTTCAAGGAGCACCGCGACGGAACCAACAAAGCAGAGTGTTCATAAAATCAGTAACTTACCATGTATTACTAATATGTTAACGGGACAGCAGTGATATGATATATATATCAGTCTACTAATGTCACCATTGAAGGATGCCCAATGTTTAAATATATAAGTAAAACACTGTTAACCGGTTTTATTACTTTGTTACCAATGGTACTGACCATCTATCTACTCTATTGGTTGGGTATATCCTCTGAAGAAATGCTGGGCAACGTACTCCGCACTGTTCTCCCCGAAAATACCTATTTCCCAGGCCTTGGTATGTTTGCCGGTTTTTCGGTGATTTTTGTTGTTGGTCTGATGATGAACGCCTACCTTGTACGTAAAGTCTTCTCATTAGGTGAGGAAGTACTCTACCGCTTGCCACTTATTAAATCAGTCTATCGAGCATTTCGTGATTTCTTCGATTTTTTCTCTCCCAGCAAAGAGGGACTCGGTCAGGTTGTTGCGATCAGCTTAAACGGTATGGAACTGATTGGTTTTGTCACCCAGGAAGATGAGCAACGGCTCCCGCCATCGTTTCGTGACCGTGATTCCGTACTGGTATATCTACCGATGAGTTACATGGTTGGTGGCTATACAATTCTTGTTCCTCGTAGTGAGATTCGCCCATTACAAATGTCTAGGGATGAGGCGATGCGATTTGTACTAACAGCGGGTATTACCGGGAAAAATTAGCATTAAGTTTTAATCATTCCACATTAGCATATCAAAAAACTTTTCTCGGATATAACTTCTTGTATCACGAAAAAATTGGTAATCAGCATGTTCCTGAGGTTTATCTCTATTAATAACAATCCCCCAAAGAGGTGTGGTCGTTGTTGGAAGCATACTGTAACGAATATCCCCAATAACATTTTTTTGAGTAGGATCAATCGCAACAAAATTATCAGAGAATATTGTAAATCGTTGAATATCATTATAGAGAACAGACGTTTGCTCTATGTCAGGAAAATGTTTTTCAACTGAAAGTTTATCAACAGACTCCCCTTCAAATATTTTATTCTTAGCGAATAGTCCCACCCTTATTGCATCAACATATATTCTATCTTGATGGACATATACCGAACGCCATAATACAAGATTACCCAGTGTCGGTTTTACCATGGTCTGGGTAGCCTGGTGTCCTCTTGAGCTTATTAAATTTTCAGTTAGATTAGTTGCTCGTTGTAGTTGAACAAACCCAAGCAACATATAACCTGCCGCAAGTAACAAACCAATATGTGCAATTCTTTGTCGTTTAACACGTAATGAATACAATAAGGTTATAAGAAGAGATATAGTAAAAACAGGATCGATAATAGATATAACATTAAAGGCGATACGTTCATTAGAAAAAGGCCAAAGAAGATGTGTACCATAACTCGTACAAGCATCAAGTAAGCCACTCATGCTATAACCTAATAAACTATATAAATAGATACGACCTGCGGGTAAATGATTTTTAAGAAATGGCCATAATAATGCCATCGCGATAGCTGCACCAAAAGGAATAAAAAATAATGAATGTGTAAAGTGACGGTGAAGCTCTATATTCAATAGAGGATCATTTGCAGAATATATAAAAATATCTGCATCTGCTAGCAGACCAGAAATCACACCAATAAGTGTGGCTAATTTTGTTTCTTCTTTTTTTGCTACAGACTGTGCTAAAACGCCACCAAGTAAACCTTGAGTTAAAATATCCATTTCGATATTTTAAAAGATATTACTCTGATTAAACACCCGTTTAATACTATTCGTAGTTACAATTTCTTTCCAATTAACTCTATTTGATAACAATCAGGATCCCCTACGAATGATTGTTGAGCCCGCATTCATTGGACCAGCATCACGAATAATTTTACCGCCTCTTTGCCGAATATCATCGGTCGCTTGATAAACATCATCAACTTCTAATGCCAAATGACCAAAGCCAGCTCCAATATCATATTGCTCAGTACCCCAATTATGAGTCAGCTCAATAACGCTGTGTTCACTTTCTTCACCATAACCGACAAATGCGAGTGTGAATGTCCCTCCGGGTACTCTTTTTGGCGTAAAAGCTTCATACAAAGCACGTCAGTATAAAATTGAATCGACTCTTGTAAGTTACCAACCCGTAACATGGTGTGTAATATGCGCATAACCGTTCTCTTTATTTATCTTCATGACCCAAAATGTTTTTGCAGACTAAATATCTGCTACCTTTTCAAACCAGGGGTTAGCCTCTTCTAATTGTGCAGCTACCTGTAGTAAAAGATCTTCAGCTTCAGGAGCAGCAATAAATTGTACGCCAATGGGAAGCCCATCCTTATTCCAATACAAAGGTACCGACATCGCGGGTAGCCCCGTAAGATTTGCCAATTGGCTAAATGGAGTATATTTAAGATTATCACGCGCCATCTTTTCAATCAGCCCGCTTTTGAGTAATAGTTTTCCTAAGCCCATGCGATTACTCATAGTAAGAGCAAATAATTCTATGGGGTTCGGCGCACTTTCACCTATTTTCATAGGCGGCATTGCAACACTGGGCGTTAAAAATAAATCATAGCGGGAATGAAAGTCACCCATGCTACGACTATAAGTATTCCAGTTCTGTCGGCTTTGATAAAATTCCCCTGCAGAAATAGTCTCACCAAGGCTTGCCAGGGTTCGGGTTATCGCTTCAATCTTTTTAACTATTCTATGACCATTCTGTTTACGTAAATCACGAACAACAGCAGCAACACTTGCAAAGTAAATCATTAAATAATCATGCGCCAACTCCATACCATTGTAATCAGGCTTCGCTTCTTCTACCTGATGCCCCATATCTTTTAATAATTGAACGGTGTGATGTACCGCATCAATGCAACTTTGATCTACCTTGGTATCAATAGGCGATTCCGTGGTATAGCCAATCGTCAGTTTCCCGGGAGCCTGTTTAATTAATTCAGCATAAGGTGTCGATGGTGATTTGAGCTCAAAAGGTCCCCCGATATCTCCACCATGAAGTGCATCCAACATAACGGCACTATCACGTACCGATCGCGTTAGCACATGATCAGCAGAAGCGCCCATCCATACCTCCCCATAATAAGGACCTGTCGGAACCCGGCCTCGCGAAGGCTTCAAACCAAAAAGACCACAGTGCGAAGCAGGGATACGTATTGAACCACCGCCATCATTTGCCGAAGCCATCGGTACGATCCCTGCTGCAACGGCGGCAGCCGATCCACCACTGGATCCACCCGGCGTTCGTTCAAGGTTCCAGGGATTACGGGTAGCACCGTAAGTCTGAGTTTCAGTCACACCCAGCAAACCAAACTCGGGCGTCGTTGTTTTAGAAAAAGGGAGTAAACCAGAAGCTAAGTAACGATCAACAATACTTGAATTATCTAACGGCACAGAGTCAAAGCAAGCCGCACTGCCATTAGCAAGAGGAAAACCTTTTAAAGCATGTTGAAGATCCTTAAGCAGAAAAGGAACCCCGGCAAAGGGCTTCCGACTATCAAGATCCTTTGCTCGTTGGCGAGAAAAATCATGTAAGGGTGTATGTAACGCATTGATATGAGGGTTCACTTCTGCAGCGCGGGCTATGGCTACATCCAGTAACTCATCAGCATGAACCTGACCTGATTGAATAAGCTCAGCCAGTCCTGTTGCATCATAATTTCGATATTCTGAGAACTTCATGTACAACTCTCCTTAACAAGGATTTTTAAATGACTTTTTATACTTTCCAGTTAATGGCTTCTTTACCGTTTTCAATTAAAAAAGCATTAATTTTTGAAAAAGGCTTACTACCATAAAATCCGCGATACGCTGAAAGCGGTGAAGGATGGGGGGAACGCAAAACAAGATGCTGCGGGTTATTTACGATACTGCCTTTTTTCTGCGCATAAGCACCCCACAAAACAAATGCAATGGGGGATGATTGTTCGTTTAAAACTTCAATAATACGATCGGTTAACTGTTCCCAGCCCTGCCCTTGATGTGAATTGGCTTTTCCTGCTTCAACCGTTAACACGCTATTAAGTAATAACACACCCTGATCGGCCCACGACTGTAAATTGCCATTACTGTTCA
>JAGLTQ010000222.1 GCA_023135195.1 Gammaproteobacteria bacterium
GCTGTCGTCATTTCTACTGGTTCGACTGCTGCTATCGCTAGCGAAAAAATTGCAACAACGAATCCGATCAAAAAAGAAAAAGGCTATCGGGAAACACAACATATACGTGATTATTACAACAGTGCACGTAGTTAAAAAATAAATTTAATAACATTAAAGCGTAATAAATTGAATTCCAAGTGAGGGCTCTTAAATGAAACTGAGAAAAAAACAGGATCATACCCATGCTGTTGATGGAGTTGGTATAGCTCAACCATCAACAGGTAATGGTATTGACCGACGTACCTTTTTACGCCGTTCAGGTTTAGCGGCTGGAGGGACTGTACTCGGTACGGTTTTATCTCCAACCATGATGAAAAGGGCAAATGCATCAACTAATGCAGCAGGCGGTGGCGATGTAAAAACTATTCGTTCAGTGTGCACACATTGTTCGGTTGGTTGTGGTATTTATGCTGAAGTTGAAAATGGCGTTTGGACCGGGCAGGAACCTGCTTTTGATCATCCGTTTAACCTTGGTGCTCATTGTGCAAAAGGTGCTGCAATACGTGAACATGGTCACGGTGAACGTCGTTTAAAATATCCAACAAAATTAGTTAACGGCAAATGGCAACGTGTTTCATGGGAACAAGCGATTGATGAAATCGGTGACCAGATGCTGGACATACGTAAAAAGTCAGGTCCCGATTCTGTTTACTGGTTAGGCTCTGCTAAATTCAATAACGAACAATCTTATTTGTTCCGTAAGTATGCAGCGTTATGGGGAACCAATAACGTTGATCATCAAGCTCGAATTTGTCACTCCACTACAGTAGCCGGTGTTGCAAACACCTGGGGCTATGGTGCTATGACCAACTCATTTAATGATATACATAATAGTAAATCTATTTTAATGATTGGTTCTAATCCGGCAGAAGCACATCCTGTTGCAGTACAACATATTATGCGCGCTAAAGAAGACGGTGCGAAAATTGTTGTTATTGATCCACGCTTTACTCGCACAGCAGCACATAGTGATCTTCATTTAGCAATTAGACCTGGCACCGATGTACCGATCATTTGGGGTATGTTGTGGCACATATTTAAAAATGGCTGGGAAGATAAAGAATTTATCAACCAACGCGTTTATGGCTTAGAAGAAACTCGTAAAGAAGTGGCTAAATGGAACCCTGCGGAAGTTGAAAAAGTAACGGGTGTTGCGGAAGATAAAGTTAAAGCCGCAGCTAAAATAATGGCAGATAGTCGCCCGGGTACTTTCATCTGGTGCATGGGTGGAACACAACATCACATCGGTAATAACAATACCCGTGCTTATTGTACTTTCCAACTCGCTTTAGGAAACATGGGCGTTGAAGGTGGTGGTACGAACATCTTCCGTGGACATGACAATGTTCAAGGTGCGACCGATTTCTGTATCCTTTCACACAGCTTACCGGGTTATTACGGTTTATCCGCTGGTGCATGGAAACATTGGTCAAGAGTTTGGGGGCTGGATTATAAATGGGTACAAGGTCGTTTTGATCAGGGTAGTTTTGAAAAATCAAAAGGCAAACCTGTTACGCCAATGAATACCAAAGGTATTCCGGTTTCTCGTTGGATTGACGGTATTCTGGAAGACAAAGCGAATATTGCACAACGTGACAATGTAAAAGCGATGGTACTTTGGGGGCACGCACCAAACTCTCAAACGCGTGGCGTAGAAATGAAAGAAGCAATGGAAAAGCTGGACTTGATGGTTATCATCGATCCATACCCAACTGTTTCTGCTGTTATGCATGATCGTAAAGATGGCGTTTATTTATTACCTGCCTCAACGCAGTTTGAAACTTATGGTTCAGTGACCGCATCAAATCGTTCATTACAATGGCGCGATAAAGTCTTTAACCCGTTGTTCGAATCTTTACCTGATCACACCATCATGTATAAGTTTTCGAAAAAATTAGGTTTTGCTGATCAGTTATTCAAAAACATCAAAGTGAATAATGATGAACCTTTAATTGAAGACATTACTCGTGAATTCAATTCTGGCATGTGGACGATTGGTTATACCGGTCAAAGTCCTGAGCGTCTAAAAGAACATCAACAAAACTGGCACACCTTTAATACCACTTCATTGAAAGCAGAAGGTGGTCCGGTTAATGGTGAATACTATGGTCTGCCCTGGCCTTGTTGGGGAAACCCTGAAGACAAACATCCGGGTACACCAATCTTGTATGACACCAGTAAGTCGGTTGCCGATGGTGGATTAACCTTCCGTGCTCGCTTTGGTGTTGAACGTAACGGTGAAAGCATTCTGGCTGATGGTTCATACAGTAAAGACTCTGAATTGAAAGATGGTTATCCACAATTTGATGCGAAGTTACTTAAAAAACTGGGCTGGTGGAATGACCTCACAGCTAAAGAAAAAGTAGCCGCAGAAGGTAAAAACTGGAAGACTGATCTATCCGGTGGTATTCAACGTGTTGCGATTAAACATGGTTGTGCACCTTTTGGTAATGCCAAAGCACGTACCATCGTTTGGCAGTTCCCGGATCCGATACCGGTTCACCGTGAACCGCTTTATACCTCACGTCGTGATTTAGTGGAAAAATATCCAACCTACGAAGATCGTAAGTCGTTCTATCGGCTACCGACACGTTATGCATCTATTCAAGCGAAGGATTATTCAAAAGAATTCCCGCTTATTCATACCAGTGGGCGTTTAGTTGAGTATGAAGGTGGTGGCGAAGAAACACGTTCTAATCCATGGCTGGCTGAATTACAACAAGATATGTTTGTTGAAATAAATCCAACGGATGCAAACAACATTGGTATTAAAGATGGTCAAGACGTTTGGGTAGAAAGCCCGGAAGGTGGACGCATTCGTGTCAAAGCGATGTTAACCCGACGTGTATCACCAGGTGTTGTCTTTACCCCATTCCACTTTGGTGGAGTATTCCAGGGTAAGGATTTAAAAGACAAGTATCCGGAAGGAACACAGCCGTATGTTGTGGGTGAAGCGGCGAATACCGTCTTTACTTATGGCTACGATTCGGTAACGCAGATGCAAGAAACAAAAGCATCATTATGCAAAATTGTGCGCGCTTAATTAGCTGCGTCAACGAATCCAACGAGGAGAATAAAAAATGGCTCGTATGAAGTTTTTGTGTGATGCAGAACGGTGCATCGAATGTAATGGTTGCGTTACTGCCTGTAAAAATGAAAATGAAGTTCCCTGGGGAATTAATCGTCGCAGAGTGGTAACACTTAATGACGGTGAACCTGGTGAAAAGTCAATTTCAGTGGCTTGTATGCATTGTACCGATGCACCTTGCATGGCGGTATGTCCAGTCGATGTTTTCTATACCACTGATGATGGCATTGTCTTGCACAATAAAGATCAATGCATTGGTTGTGGTTATTGCTTATATGCATGTCCGTTTGGAGCGCCACAATTTCCCCAGAAGTCCGCATTTGGTATTCGCGGAAAGATGGATAAATGTACTTTCTGTGCCGGTGGACCTGAAGAAGACAGTTCACAAGCAGAAGAAGAAAAGTATGGTCGCAACCGTATTGCAGAAGGCAAGTTACCGCTTTGTGCAGAAATGTGTTCAACCAAGGCATTATTAGCGGGTGATGGTGATGTGATTTCAGCTATATATAGTGAAAGAACAACACGCCGCAGTGGTCGTCCACAAACATGGGGCTGGGATAAAGCTTACGGCAAATCCTAAAAAGTGATAATGAAACAGTGTCGAATAACACTGTTTCATTATTCTTAAAAGCAACTAATCCAATGGGGACTGACCGATGCTAAAACAGTTAAGCGTTTTTATATTGTTGGTTAGCAGCATGCTGTTAACCGCATGCTATGACGAAGTTGGTGTAACTATACATGAAGCGGGTGAATACAAAGGGCCAGTAGATCCTTTAGTAAATGCATCCAGGAGTACTGCTCATAAAGAGCGGCTGCGTAAACGCTTCGATATGGTACAAACCGACCGTTAAGCTAAAGAGTGATAAGGTGGAGAGTGATAATGACTAAACAGAAAAAAAGTAATGGAGATTCCCGTTTAGCTCGACGTAAAAAAATGATGGGTTGGTCCTTTCTTTTTATGATTTTATCCGTGATGTTATTGCCGTTAGGTGGTTATGTCTACACGGGCTTTGATGCAACAGCCAATGCAGCTGCTGAAGGAGCAACAAATCCAAGATCAAACTATTGGCGAGCGGTACGTAATGGAGAAGCAGGATATAGTACAAACAAAGCATTAGAAGCCAATGTGCTGATCCAAAGTGGAGGTGAAAACTGGCGTAATTTGCGTAATGGGCCTGTTGCGACTATTGGCGCATTCATGCTGATTATTAGCTTTTTAACCATGCTCATTTATCACCTGAAAACAGGTGGAATGAAATTGGATAAAGGGCGTTCGGGAAAGACCATCACTCGATGGGCTATTTTTGATCGCACTATTCATTGGTCAACTGCCACGTTATTTATCCTGTTGGCCATAACGGGTCTCAGTATGATGTTTGGACGAGCCGTATTAATTCCGTTGTTAGGCGCGAATGGCTTTGCCGCATATGCGAGTTTTGCAATAAGTGTACATAACTATCTTGGACCATTATTTACTGTTGTTTTAGTGATAATGATCGTGAGCTGGTTAAAACATAACTTTATTGATGCAAATGACATCAAATGGTTTAAAGCGGGTGGTGGTGGCATCATCGGTAATCAACACGTCAGTTGTGGACGATTTAATGGTGGTGAAAAAGTCTGGTTCTGGGTTGTAACGGGAATGGGTCTAATTGTCGCTATCACAGGTTTAATACTCGATTTCCCCAACTTTGATCAAGTCCGTAATACCATGCAGAATGCCAATTTGATTCATGGCACCCTGTCTATAATCTGGATAGCCATCGCCTTTGGCCATATTTACATTGGCACAGTCGGGAGTGAAGGCTCACTTGACGGTATGCTAACAGGCGAAGTCGATGAGAACTGGGCCAAACAACATCATGACCTCTGGTATGAAGAAGTTAAGCAAAGCGGAGGCTCTGAGAGCTCTAGTACGAGCTCAAATGCAGAAACCTCACCGGGATAAAAAAATCTTTACTTAAAGAGTAAATGGCCTGTTTTCAGGCCATTTTTTTGTCAAATTGGCAGTAAAGCATGAGAAAAAGCACCTCGATTATCTTGACAAATGCCGAGGCAAAACCCACAATGCGCGGCTCTCAAGAAGTACATTTCCTGATGCATTTCGAAAGAAAAAAGGCCACATAGCTCAGCTGGTTAGAGCACATCACTCATAAGGATTGGGTCATGGCCGAAAAAATAGAAGAAAAGATGGAGTTGCTTTTCTTTTTGTAGGACAAGAAAAATCAAATTTTTTGTTCTGAAGTGAGTACACACTCCGAGAAAAAAATGAAAAAGGCTACATAGCTCAGTTGGTTAGAGCACGGCACTCATAATGCCGGGGTCCCTAGTTCGAATCTAGGTGTAGCCACCATTTTCTAAAATCCACCTTTTTTACCTTCTTAAAAATACTTCCAAAAAAGCGATGTGACCAGAATGTGACCATTCTGTGACCAAAACTGATTTTTGAAAAATTCAGCATCTAAAAAAAGTCCAAAAATTGAGTACAACACTGTTTTCGAGAGATCGCCTGGTTGATCATTATTCTCTGTAATATATCCGACATAGTTAATTGAGTTGAAGCCATCAGGATATTTGTACATAAAATATATCTGTACATTATTAATGTACATGATATATTGGTGTTCATGATTGAGCGAGAAGATAATACAGAACTAGATATTCTTAAGCAGGCTTTACGCGCATTAAGGAATGAGACCGGATTGTGTCTATATGTTGAGAAGACAGAAGTAAGGATCAATGGTTGTCAGGTCGACGCCCTTGTTAAGCTAGGTGAGGGCAAGACGGTATTCGCTGCGGAAGTTAAAAAATGGGCACAACAGGCGAATTTGGGTGCGCTGATTAATCAGATGAAAAATTTACCTGAGCATGGGGTGCTTATTGCCGATTATGTTGATCCTAAAATGGCAGAAAAGTTGCGCCATGAAAATGTTCAATTTATTGATACTGTGGGGAATGCATATATTAACGTGCCACCCGTGTATGTATACGTGAAGGGAAATCGCAGAGAAACGCCAGATAAATTTAAGGCCATAAATACCGGAGCTAAAAGAGCGTTTGAACCAACTGGTTTAAAAGTTATTTTTGCTTTTTTATGTCAACCTGATTTAGTCAATGCAGCTTATCGTGAAATTGCTGAAAAAGCAGGTGTCGCAGTAGGGACAGTTGGTTGGGTTATCAATGGATTAAAAGCAGCGAATTTCATTCGAGATAAGGGCAAGAAACAAGGGCGACGCATAATTAACTACCAGAAATTATTAGATCGCTGGGTAGAAGCCTATCCTGAAAAATTAAGACCGAAACAATTGATAGGTCAATTTATAGCAGATACGCCTTATTGGTGGAAAGAGTTTGATATACGAAAATACGATGCCTATTGGGGGGGGGAAATTGCGGCTGCAAAATATACTGATTATCTAAAGCCTCAAGTTGTAACTGTTTATTTGCATGATATTGCATTAACTAAATTTTTAGTTGATGCTCGGTTACGTAAAGCGACAGATTGGATAGATGATAATGCAACTACCGTTATTATTTATAGAGCTTTCTGGACAGAAAACATTACTGAGCATTATAGGAGCATACAAAAAGAACTCGTTCATCCTATTCTTGCCTATGCAGATTTAGTTGCAACGGGTGACACAAGAAATATTGAAACAGCACGGAGAATTTATGACGAGTACATTGCTCAACATATCAGGGAAGGTTGATCCTCGGATATGTGAAGTTTTTGATTCTGTTAACTGTGTTTTGTCAGAATTAAAAATACCTTATATTGTGGTGGGGGCAACGGCAAGAGATTTGGTATTGCATCACGGGCACGGTGCAAAAATTCAACGTGCAACAGATGATGTTGATTTTGCGATAGAAGTACCTGACTGGAATGCCTTTGCTATTATTAAGAACACATTATGCGAAAAAGGGTTTCGCGAAACAAAAGCACAACATCGATTACTGAGTCCGGCTGATATGGTTGTTGATATTGTGCCTTTTGGTGATATTGAAGATGAAGAATGTTCAATCGCTTGGCCGCCGAAAGGTGAGACGATAATGAATGTGCTTGGATTTAAAGAAGCTTGCGATAATGCAGAGTGGCTACGTATTCAAGATGAACCCGTACTGGATGTGCCTGTTGCCACACCGGTAGGTATGAGCTTATTAAAAATAATTTCATGGGCAGATAGAGCGATTGAACTTCGTAATAAAGATGCGAAAGACATTGCATATTTATTATCAACTTATGAGTTAATACCTGAGGTAAAGGATACATTGTATTCAGAAGAACAAATTTTAGAAACGTATGATTGGGATGTTATGCAAGCAGGCGCTTGTTTATTAGGTCGAAGAGCAAGAGATATCGCAAAAGAAGAGACTGTAAGAATGATTGATGCGTTGAGGCAAGAAGAGTTGCCAGGATTACATTTAGACTTATTGACTGAAGAAATGTGCATACATATTGAAAATGAGTTTGAGAGAAAAAATTTATTACTATCAGCTTATTTTGATGGTTTTAATTATAAGTAAAAATAAACTCACTTCCATATAGTGAGAAAAAGGAAGCTTAATGACGCTTCAGAAAAACAGTGTTAAGAAAGAGTTGCAAGATATTGATAAGCGACTTGTAAAATTAACAGAAGAACGAGACGCTTTGATAGCTAGACGTGAAGTAATATCAGAGCAATATTCGAAAGAGAAAAATAATTCAAATAAAATACCTGCACAGTTATCCATTAAACAGAAAGTTGAGTTGTTCTCAAAATTATTTAAAGGTCGACAAGATGTCTTTGCTCGTCGATGGGAAAACTCAAAAGGACGCAGTGGCTATTCTTTTTCCTGTCATAATGAGTGGGTATCTGGAAAGTGTAATAAACCTAGAATAAAATGTAATGAGTGTCATCATCGAGACTACAAAGTACTTGATGATAAGATAATTTATGATCACTTGGCGGGTAAACAGGTTATTGGTTTATACCCGCTTCTTACTGATAATACGTGTAGTTTACTTGCTGCAGATTTTGATAAAGACGATTGGCGAGATGCAATACAGGCGATGGCTAAAGTCTGCTTTCAATTAAATATCCCATATGCTATTGAAATATCTCGCTCAGGTAACGGTGCTCACCTCTGGATATTTTTTTCTGAACTCGTGCTTGCCAGAGAAGCGAGATTGTTGGGGTTTGGATTACTTGATAAAGCAATGGAAATTCATCCAGATTTATCATTTGATTCTTATGATCGATTGTTTCCCAATCAGGACATTATGCCGGAAGGTGGCTTTGGAAATTTGATTGCATTACCACTGCAATACCAGGCCAGGCAGATGGGGTATAGTCAGTTTGTAGACCATGATTTAATACCTTACCCTGATCAATGGCAGCTTTTGAGTCAGGTAAAAGCACTTCTACCTAAGCAATTGAAAGAACTACTTACCAAGTTAACAACAAATACTTTAATAGATATAAAGCAACAACATACTGATACTCGTCCTCCTTGGGAGCAAGGAGCAAAGATTGAGGCTATAAAAATAGATAATTGCCCAAAGCAGATTACCTTGACCTTAGCTAATCATAATTATTTTAAGATAGATGAAATTCCATCTCCACTCGCTGCCAGGCTTAAACGATTGGCGAGCTTTTCGAATCCCGTATTTTTTAAAACTCAAGCGCTACGATTTTCTACTCATGGTATTCCAAGGTACATCACTTGTGCACGAATAGAGCAAGGTTATTTATCTATACCGAGAGGCTGCCTGGATGAAGCTCTGGAACTACTGAAAGAGCAAGGTATTGCAGCGGTCATTGATGACAAAAGGGAAGCAGGGATAAAATTAAAATCGTTAAAATTTCTTGGAACATTACGTAAAGACCAATCGAAAGCAGTCAATATAATCGCCAAACATAATACCGGTGTTTTACATGCCCCTACTGCGTTTGGAAAAACAGTTGTTGCGATAGGGCTAATTAATAAACGAAAAGTTAACACTTTGATTCTTACTCATAGTCGTCAGCTTCTTGAGCAGTGGCAGATACGTTTAAAATCGTTTTTGAGCAATACTGAAGTGGGTGTTATAGGTGGTGGCAAGAAAAACCCAACAGGCCAAATAGACGTTGCCACCTATCAGAGTCTTATCAACAAAAAAGATAATACGGTAGACCAACTTATTCAGGATTATGGTCAGGTTATTATAGATGAGTGTCACCATGTCTCTGCACCTCGGTTCGAAATGGTACTCAATGAAGTGCGGGCAAAATATGTATTAGGGCTTACCGCTACACCAGATCGACAAGATGGACATCAGAAAATTATTTTTATGCTTGTGGGGCCAATTCGTCACAAGGTGAAATCAAACCATGCAGAGAAATTTGAACAACATGTTGTGGTAACACAGCTATATAATGAATCTTCCCCAACCCTTGTGAGCAGTGAAGAAAGACCACGTATTAGTGATGTGTACCGCTGGATTATGGAAGATAATAAACGTACTCAGAAAATTGTTGATGATGTTATTTCAATAATTGGCAAAGGTAAACATCCATTAATTCTGACAGAACGACGAGAACATGCGGAGATAATTAATCAGCTTCTCATTGAGAGAGGAATTGACTCAGTCATTCTTAGAGGGGCAATGCGGGCGAAGGAGCGTAAGGCTGCTAATGAACTAATTGAGACTGCTCAAGCCATTGTCGCTACAGGAAAATATATTGGTGAAGGTTTTGATCTGCCAAGGTTAGATACTCTTTTTCTTGCCATGCCTATCGCTTGGAAAGGTTTGTTAACTCAGTATGCAGGTAGAATACATCGTGAATCAGAAGGCAAGGAGAGCGTGACTATTTTTGATTATGTCGATTCATCTATCCCTATGCTTGAAAGAATGTTCCGTAAGCGAGAAAAAGGGTACAAGGCAATGGGATACCAGCTGACTTTTTCATGAAACTTTTTATCATGCAAAATATTACCCTATATGTACCTTATATTTACGTTAGGTCATTATTTTGAATTAGTGATGTATTCATGTTTTTATGAAGTAATTTGTGACTCAGAATCAGATGAAATCTAGATTTTCTTTTTCGGTGACACCATTAATACAAGTTATTTTGCATTGATTTCAGTTTATTTATTGGGTGAAAATGGTGTTAATATACGATTTATGGATTATTGTGAGTATTAATGGCTATTTACACGCTTGCAAAAATAAGGACTCATAATGTTGTTCGAATCTAGGTGTAGCCACCATTTCGAAATCCGAAGATTTTTCTCTCCTTAAAAAAACTTCCAAAAAAAGCCATGTGACCAGAATGAGACCATTCTGTGACCAAAACTGTTTTTCGTAAAATTCATAATCTAGAAAATGCCCTAAAATTGAGTACAACACTGTTTTTCAAGATCTAGTGTATTGGTTTACTTCTACCTTAATAGCTAGTCAATATGAAGAAGGGATAAGTAATATTGGATTGTTTCGATATTATGTTCATCGGTGCACATCCCGTTAATGGGTTTTATTAGGTAAACCAATCGTTTTTCATTTTGGATTTATACCCCAAGTTAAATCTATCACGCGCTGGTTCTGGTTTGAGTTTAACGTCCAGTAATACTTCTTTTGCCTTTCTTTCTTTTTTTGCCAATAAGATAAATCAATAATCCCTTCTCGACTCTCCTGAAAAATATCGAGACTGACTCGCTTATCTAAAATCAGCCATCCCTTATCATCAAAATAAAATATTTCACCATCTATCCGTGGACAAAATTCCGCCTTCCTATCGTTGAGTTCAATATATGCAAAAGCAATATAGATAGATAGATTTGCCAAGCTCTTATCGCATTCCTTTCTAGAATAGAGCCGCTTCCACTTTGCATAAGCAATACGATGAACGTCACCATTTTTAGAAAAATGAAAAATATAAACGCTATAGCTAGTCATCTCGAACATGTTCCATTAAATCAAGGGGGCTCTTAATTTTTTCATGATTTTTTTGCATTACGTGCGTATAGATTTCGGTTGTCTTGACATCCTTATGACCTAAGAGCGTTTGTAAGACTCGTATGTTTTCTCCATTTTCTAATAGGTGAGTCGCAAAACTATGCCTGAGAGTATGCGGTGATGCGCGTTTAATGATGCTCGCTTCTTTCTTAGCGGCAGATACGGCTTTTTGTAATACCGTTTTATAAATATGATGCCGTCTTGTTGCTCCTGAACGTGGATCAACTGAGCGTACTTTTGACGGAAATAAATATTGCCATCCAAAAGATACATTCGCTCTTGTATATTTTCGTTTTAAAGCTGTCGGCAAATAAACTTGACCAAATCCCTCTTTTAAATCTTTATCATGTATTTTTTTTGCAACCGCAATTTGTTGCCGTAGAGGTTCATGTAATGCTTCAGGAAAAAGAGTTGTTCTATCTTTTCCCCCTTTTGGGTTTCTCACATAAATTTGATTGTTTTCAAAATCAATATCATGAATGCGTAAACGAATAACCTCCAATGAGCGCATACCGGAACCATACATCAAACCGGCTAATGTCTTCGCCGTTCCAGTCATGCAGAAAATCAAAGATTTTGCTTCATCTTTACTCAATACCGTAGGCAGCCTTTTCCCCTTGTTTGAACGCCTTGCATGGATATCAAAATCCATAGGCATATCGAGCACTTTTTTATAGAGGAACATAATGGCATTCAATGCCTGATTTTGAGTTGAAGCGGCAACATTGCGGTTAATCGCAAGATGACTTAAGAACTTTTCAATTTCAGGTTTTCCCATATCCTTAGGATGTTTCTTCCCGCTGAAATGAATAAATCTTAAAATCCATTCCACATACGACTTCTCGGTATTGTAGGCGTAATGGTAGAAACGAAGTGTTTCGCGAACCTGATCCATCAATCTGGTTGCTGTAGGTTGAAAAGTGGTTTTCTCATCCATGATAAAAATCCTTTTTGAAATCAATACATTAGTAATGACTAATTTACGGCGCCTTTTGCCCTTAAATATAGAAATATGGCGCCCTAGACAGAATTAAGACTACTTTATCCCCTTAAATATCGCAATAGGGCGCCTTGAGCTTGTGCTAGTATAAAAAACCTTAGAATTTGAAAAGCATTTAGGGCGGCTTTTACCCTTAAATATCGAAATAGGGCGCCTTAAGGGCGGTATATAGTCAAAAATATGATGCCTTAGGGGCGTCCTATTAACAAGTTAGGCAACCAGGAATACTAGGGAATATTTATGTACCAAGAAGAGATCTGCAAGCTCTCACCTGGACAGTGGGAGTGGTTTGCACAAGATGTTTTGTTTCACTTAGGTTTTACGGTTCATGTCGGCCCATCTGAGGGAGTCGATGATGGTCTTGACATGCTTGTCGAGCGAGATGATGTAAAGTATTTAGTTAGCTGTAAACACAATTATAAGACAAGAAGGAATGTAGGAGTCAGAGAGGAGTCTGACATAAGAGATAGAATAGAGCAGCACGATTGTGCTGGCTTTATTGCATTTTATTCAGTTGGGGCTACAACAGGGCTTAAAAAGAAACTTATGTCTTTGAGAAATAAAGATATAGATGTGGTGGAAATCTATCTTGATAACGTCTTAAATATTATTCCAACAATGCGAGGGTATACCCTCCAAAAATATTTTACTCGGCCTCAAGAAATGCATCATCACGTAGTCCAAGAAGCCGAATACAAACCTCTAATTTGTATGCATGAAGATTGTGGCAAAGACATTCTTCAACATGAAAATATCCCACGGTCTTTGGTAGGTTTCAATATTGATAAGGAAAACACTGTACATCTACTTTACGGTTGCAAGTCTTGTTTAGCTAATTACTGCACCCATCCATGTTGGGCTGAAATTGGACAAATTAGATATATAGAGCAAATGTTAAATTGGTGCTCTATGATAGATGAATTACAGTCGAATGATGGTGCTAGAGTTTCCTCAGATTTCTATAAACATTTCGCACTACTTCAACAGGCAATTTTACAGATCCAAGTACCTCAAGGGTGGGGGCGTTGGTTGTAGCTTATTGCCTAACAAATCAATCAAGTTCGCCCACAAAACAACCTGTGGGCTGGGACTCGGCAAAAAACGCCGCGCCCCTTATTTCAGCCGTTAGCACCCATAAAACACAATGGCACATATTCCTCCATTTAATGCTCAAGAACTTGAAGCCGCCTGTAAAGTGCTTGCAGACACAGAGCGCGGCCTCACAGGAACTCAAATTGAATATCTAATTCAAGATTGTAAAATTACAGATGTCACGCCAAACATGACAAAGTGGAAAAGACTTTTTAATTCACTAGTCGACGCACAAAACAAACATCATGTTGGCAATCATTTAATAATGTTTATTAATAGAGCATTAAATCCTGTTAACTATGCAAGAGAAAAAGAAAAATTTGAGTGGCGCCGCAATGAACTTAACGTTGTTTTATCCTTCACAGGTTACCAAGTAGGAGAAAATGGTAAAGTAATACACACTGAAAAAGAAACAACATTAAAAGGCGCCAGAGCAAGAGCAGGCGCTCTTCGTTCAACACTTGAAGATAGAGGCGCGCATGATGAGGTATTTAATTATTGTCGCGCAGAGCTCTTAGAGGAAAATTATTTTCACGCAGTTCTAGAAGCAATAAAAGGGGTTGCACAAAGAATTAGAAATCTGTCTTCGCTAACTACTGATGGTGCAGATCTTGTAAATACTGTATTTTCTGTCAAAAACCCAATTTTAGCTATTAACTCACTTGAGACAGAAACAGACATTAGTGAGCAGAAAGGCTTCAGTAATATCCTTGTTGGTTTATTTGGCGCTGTTCGCAACCCAACAGCACATGCTCCAAAGGTTTTGTGGCCTATGACAGAACAAGATGCTTTAGATATATTCTCTTTAGTTTCATTTGTTCATAGAAAACTAGATAATACAATAAAGGTATCCAGCAATTAACGTAAAAAGTGCTAACAAGTCAATCAAGTTCGCCAGCAAAATGCGCTGGCTGGGACTAGGCGATACAGCCCGCCTAGCCCCTTATTTC
>JAGLTQ010000223.1 GCA_023135195.1 Gammaproteobacteria bacterium
TCTGCAGTAATGCAATTTCCTTATAAGGAATGCATTATTAATCTGTTAGATACCCCCGGGCATGAAGATTTTTCTGAAGATACTTACCGTACCCTGACAGCGGTTGATTCAGCATTAATGGTTATTGATTGTGCTAAAGGTGTAGAAGATCGCACGATTAAGTTAATGGATGTTTGTCGTTTACGTGACACGCCGATTCTGACTTTTATTAATAAGCTTGATCGTGAAGGACGTGATCCTATTGAGCTAATGGATGAAGTTGAAGAAATTTTAAAAATTCAATGTGCACCGATTACCTGGCCAATAGGAATGGGTAAAAGACTTAAGGGTGTTTTCCATTTATATAATGATTCTGTTCATCTCTTTAGCGCGACTCATGGCGGTAAGATTCAGGAAGGTGAAGTGATTCAAGGTTTAGATAATCCTAAATTGAATGAAGTGTTAGGTGAAGATGTTGTTGCTGAATTGCGAGATGAGATCGAATTAGTCAAAGGTGCAAGTCACGAGTTTGATCAGCAAGCCTTTTTAGAAGGAAAGCTAACACCAGTATTTTTTGGTTCAGCAACCAATAACTTTGGTATCGAAGAATTATTAGATTATTTTGTTTCAGCTGCACCAGGCCCTCAAGCTCGCGCGACACATGAGCGAGAAGTAAAACCTGAAGAAGAAAAATTCAGTGGTTTTATTTTTAAAATTCAGGCGAATATGGATCCTTCTCATCGTGACCGTGTTGCTTTTATGCGTGTGTGTTCGGGTATTTATGAACAAGGTATGAAACTTAAACATGTTCGTATTAACAAAGACGTTAAAATTGCCAATGCTATTACCTTTATGGCGCGAGAACGTGAGAGTGTTGAAGAAGCATATCCGGGCGATATTATTGGTTTGCATAACCATGGCACAATACAAATTGGTGATACCTTTACACAAGGTGAGTCACTTAAATTTAGTGGTATCCCTAACTTTGCGCCAGAACTTTTTCGCCGCGTACGCTTAAAAGATCCATTGAAAATGAAGGCATTACAAAAAGGTCTAGATCAGTTGAGCGAAGAAGGTGCGACACAAGTATTCCGTCCTCTTAATAATAATGACGTTATTGTTGGTGCGGTGGGTGTGTTGCAGTTTGATGTTGTCGCATATCGACTAAAAGAAGAATACAGCGTGGAATGTGGTTTTGAAGCTGTTAATGTTAACACTGCGCGTTGGGTCGAATGTTCAGATGAAAAAATGTTAAGTGACTTGAACAAAAAAGCTGCTGATAATCTGGCATTGGATGCAGGGGGAAGCTTGACCTATCTTGCTCCTACCCGAGTTAATCTTGATTTAACTATTGAGCGTTGGCCAGATGTAGATTTCCGAGCAACTAGAGAACATTAGGAAATAGTGGAACTAATTTGGAAGTAAGCTAAAGAAAGGTAATTAATAAAATGCTTTATGACTGCTAGGTGGAAAAAATACCTTCCAGCCAATTCTGAGTTTCCCAAAATAATCACTGTTGACTCATTATTTTATTTGATACTTATTAAAAAAGGAGCTTTTTAGCTCCTTTTTTATTTTCTGGAATAAGTATCAACCAATCCTGTGTTTGTGCGTTGTTATTAGTAACGACATGAAAATAATTACAAAACAGGAGTCAATCCTATGAAACATCCCATTTTTAAAGTTACCGTTTTAAATATATTACTCGTAACAAATACCCCGGCCATGGCTGATGAATCCAATCCTGAAACGACTTCATCTACTTTTCCCTCTAAAGGTGAACGAGTCAATGCGTGGCTTGATCGGTTAGGTAATTAAATTGATCAGAATCTCGAACAACGTGAAAAAGTTAAAATATGAAGACAAGAGTTGAGAAAAAAATTCGCAATATGTCGCCTGCGGAACGACGAACTGCAAGAGAGAAATTTATGCAGCGCCGTAATACAAATAGAGCAGCGCGTCGATAATAAGCAATTATTTATGGTAACTTATTCGCAGTAAACTAAACTGCAGTGTAAGATTAAGTAATGCCAATAAAAGTAAATAAAACAACCTTCTCATGGGCTCTCTATGATTGGGCTAATTCTGCATATGCAACTGTTATTCTAGCCGGTTTTTTCCCGTTATTTTTTAAGCAGTATTGGAGTGATGCCGTTGATGTATCAACTAGTACATTTCAACTTGGTTTAACTAACGCTATAGCCAGTACCATTATTGTTATTCTTGCACCTGTACTTGGTGCTATTGCGGATGCGGGAAATCTTAAAAAGCGTTTACTTCTGATATTTGCCTTGCTGGGAATTTTAATGTCAGGGGGACTTTATTTTGTCGAGCAACATGAAACGATATTAGCGCTTAGTTTGTTTGCACTCTCTATTGTTGGCTTCTCGGGCAGTATTATATTTTATGATGCTTTGCTTACAGACGTAGCTGAAGAAAAAGACTATAACAAAGTATCAAGTTATGGTTATGCTCTTGGCTACCTTGGTGGAGGCGTTCTATTTGCGTTTGATGTCTATCTGACATTAAATCCAGAGTTATTTGGTTTTAAAAATAGTGCAGAAGCAGTGAGGTTTTCGTTTTTAACTGTATCAGTTTGGTGGTTTATTTTTT
>JAGLTQ010000224.1 GCA_023135195.1 Gammaproteobacteria bacterium
TTTTGATTTGTTTAATGTATTCATTAAGCACTTCACGTGATTGCATACGTAAGGCGAGAACAGTCGTTTCTGGTTTAACAAAAGGATTGCCATCACGATCACCACCAATCCACGAACCAAACTGAATAACACTTGGAACAGTAATGCCAGAGTCTTTGCCATAAGTACGGCTGATCGCTTTTTCTAAATTACGATAAGTTTCTGGTACTGACTTGAATAAACTTTCACGGTAATAATATAGGCCGTTTTTAACTTCATCAGTAACTTGTGGTTTATTAACGCGGACTTCATTTGTTTTATAAAGAATTTGAATGTGTTGCTCTAAGTCTTCAGTGATATTTTCTTTTTGAATTTTGCTTAATTTGGCTTCATTAAGCTGATCACTAATAATATAGATACGACGAATCGCTTCCATCACCGTACGACGTTTGGATTCTGTTGGATGTGCAGTAAAAACAGGAATATATGCGGTCTGGTTTAATAATTCTTGAAGCTGTTCAGCGCTAACATCACTTTTTTTGAAATCATTTAAGGCATTATAAAAAGATCCCTTCCAGGTAAAACCCTTTGGTCCCACTTCTCGGCGGCGTTGTTTATGCTGGAACTCTTCTTCTGCAATATTAACCAGACTAAAATAAATACTAAAAGCACGAACAACATGTTCTGTTGATTCTGGGTCAAGTGAGGCAACGAGTTTATCGAGTCGGCGACGTCTGGCGGAGTCACTCTTATCTCTTAGGCTTAAATGCCCTTTACGCAATTTTTCAACAGCAGAAAATACATCCTTGCCAGCATGTTCGAGTAATACTTTTCCTAAAATATTTCCAAAAAGCTTAACCCGAGAGCGTAGTTGCTTGTCCTGGCTAGTAGACATAAGTTTAGTTACAGGAGAATCGATTTTTTTTGCTTTAGCTGTCATTACGTATAAACTTTCTGTTTAAAAAGGCCGCACATTATACCGTCACTTTGTCCGAAAGCCTCTATTGACAAGCTAAAACAGCCGTTAAAAAGTGTGAAAAAAGGTGAAGTGGTGAAAATTTGTCCAATTTCTGCTGTGATGACCTATATATAGTTAGTTTCTGCACCTTTTATTCCTTAAATATTGCATAATTTGATTTCAAAATTGAAAAGAAAATAAAATTAATATGGAAAATTTAACAGATTTACCCGCTTGGCAAGCCTTGTTAAAGCATAAAAAACAGACTGAAAATGTTCAAATGCGTGATTTATTTGAGCAGGATGAAAATCGATTTGAGTCGTTTCATTTACGCTTTAATGACATATTGCTGGATTACTCTAAAAACCGTATTAATAAAGAAACAATGTCCCTGCTAATGGATTTAGCAAAGCAAAGCGGACTAAAAGACTGGACTGAAAAAATGTTCAGTGGTGAGAAAATAAATCACACCGAAAATAGGGCTGTTTTACATACCGCATTGCGTAATCGCAGCAATGAACCTGTTTATGTTGATGGACAGGATGTAATGCCCGAAGTGAAATCTGAGCTGGAGAAAATGCGTGAGTATTCAGAATCGATTCGCTCAGGTCAGTGGTTAGGATATAGCGGTAAACCTATTATTGATATCGTTAATATCGGCGTGGGAGGTTCTGATCTGGGACCTGTTATGGTCAGTGAAGCTTTGTATCCCTATGGCAAAGTAGGCTTGAGAGTACATTTTGTTTCAAATGTCGATCCGAGTCATATTTGCAATACGTTGCGCGATCTTGATCCCGAACGAACCTTATTTATTGTCTCTTCAAAAAGTTTTACTACACAAGATACCATTATGAATGCGCATACTGCGCGTGACTGGTTATTGGAAAACTCACGTAATGAAACAGCTGTAGCAAAACACTTTATTGCGGTTGCAGCAAATGTTGAAGCGGCAATGGCATTTGGTATTAAAGAAGAAAATATTTTTAAAATGTGGGACTGGGTAGGGGGTCGTTACTCACTATGGTCTTCGATTGGTTTATCTATCGCAATTTATGTTGGTATGGATCGATTTGAGTCATTATTGCAAGGTGCATATGAAATGGACGAACATTTCCGTAATGCCCCTTTGGAAGAAAACTTGCCGGTCATTTTAGCCGTGCTCGGTATTTGGTATAACAATTTTTATGATGCTGAGTCGCATGTACTACTTCCGTATGATCAACATCTGCATCGCTTTCCTGCTTATTTTCAACAAGGTGATATGGAAAGTAATGGTAAAAGTATTACTCGTGATGGAGAAAAAGTGGACTATGCTACCGGCCCGATAATTTGGGGTGAGTTAGGCATTACCGGCCAGCATGCTTTTTACCAAAACTTGCATCAGGGCACACATCTCGTTCCTGCCGATTTTATCGTGCCAATTGAAAGTTTGAATCCGGTTGGTAATCATCATATTGTTTTATTAGCGAATTTCTTTGCACAATCACGAACACTGATGACCGGTAAAAATGAAGAGGAAGCACGTCAAGAACTTGCAGATGAAGGTTATTCTGAAGAAGACATTGAACGTTTATATCCTTCACGATTGATGCAAGGAAATAAGCCATCTAATACTATTTTATTGAAAGCATTAACACCAAAAGCATTAGGGTCATTAATCGCACTTTATGAACATAAAATTTTTACCCAAGGTGTTATTTGGAATATTAATTCTTATGATCAACCGGCAGTTGAATTAGGAAAGAAAGTAGCAGCAAGTATTTATGATGATTTAAAGCATCATAAGTTAGTTGATGACTATGATGACTCAACCAATGGTTTGATTAAATATTTTTTAAAAAACAGCAATGATTGATATTTAAATATGGTGCAAGGCCGAAGTCATAAACGTTAAATAAATTTAACTAATTAACCTGAACTGCGTATAAGAAAAAGCACGTCATTCCCGCACGCCTTTAGCGGGAATCCAGAGGTTTTACTATAGATTCCGGCTAAAATCATACCGGAATGACGGTGTTTTAGAGAATTAAGGATGATTACTGATATATTTTCTTATGCGCAGCTGAGGTTAATTAGTTCGTTTTTTAAATCAACAATCATCTTCCTTACCATTAAGCCTGCTTTATAACCAAAATAATCAAATGCAATATTTGATTCTTATTAATATGCAGGCTTAAAGTTTACAGTGTTGTAACATTTTACTCTCATCTCTCTGAAAATCGGGTCGATAATAACTATAACGATCAATATTTGTGGATTATTGTCACAAAAATTTTCAGACTTAATAAATAATATTTCTTTTATAAAAATATTTATTCGTTTTAATTAAGCGCACTTAATTAATGAGGGTGGGAAATTTAGATGTTTTTAATGCCAATTTTAAGGAAGAATGTAATGCGTAGGTTTATTTCAGGCTTTGGATTTCTGTTTTTGTTTATCTTATTTTACACCCCGCAAGCATATGCAGCCACTTCAACTTATTACGATTTTAATACTAGCGACCAACTAAGTACCTTTTTTTACAATGATGGCGGCAGTACCGTGGCCTGGAATGCCACCAGTGGAATTAGCGGAACGGGTGCAGTTAATGTAGGTGCAACTTCTACAAATGAAGTATTTGTAACAAAGCAGGGATATGTTAATGGTGGTGAAGGCTCAGTCTATACCTTCACATCCTATATCAAAAGTATTTACAACGGCGGTTACAGTGGGCTGGGTTTTACCAATGATCCAAATGCAGTTCACTTACGTTATGCAACGCCAGCTACAACCTTGGGTATCTCAGTGCATGGGGGTGGTTTTTTTTTCCACAACAATGCTGCAGACAGTTCCGGTAGCTGGGATTCTGGTGGTGTCGTAAATTCAACTATATCTGATTTGCTCAATAACGGATCACCCGATGATTGGTATAAAGTTGTTTTCATC
>JAGLTQ010000225.1 GCA_023135195.1 Gammaproteobacteria bacterium
ATTAATTGAGTCTGATCTCGTAAATTACCCATATTCGCGAGCAAATAACGCAAGCCTAGTGATGCATGGATGTAACGTGCATTGAGCGTGCTTAAAATGATGGGTGTTGAAGACATAGATATTTGGTGCTGCTGTTGCCCTTGATGTATAAAAACTTGATGTTTAAAAAGAGAGGCATAAAAGACTAGTTTAACAGAATAGTATTGCTTTAAAATACTCTTTATAATTTCGCTGTGAGGATTCAGGAGATGACATTGTGATTACTTATTTATATTGGATAACCGTATTTGCCTTAATTGCTGCATTATTGGTTTTTATCGGGCATAAAATTGAACAATGGAAATATGCTTTTATTGCTGCAGGAATTGTTTTTATTATTGGCTGGACTGCGTATTATTTTCATTTTCAGCAAATTTTCGTCAAAAAATATGGTGGTGTAATGTCATTATCTGTACCAGCGGGACAGCGTCATATTGGAGCAACATGGAAAGATGAAAATCTTTGGATTGAGAATTACGATCCAAAAACGAACACATGCTTTTTTAACGAATATTCAAAAGGAAATATGTTGCAGGGAAAAGTTGTTGTTAAAGATTGCAACCCTCTAATGCCTCAAAATTAAATACTATGTATACAGAATATTTGAAAACAACACAGTTACGTGAAAAATTAATGGCTAAAGGGTTAGAGCGATCCAGTTTGCATTGTGATCCGGTTAAACAGTTTGAGAGTTGGTATGCGGAAACATGCTCAACTGATATTCCAGAATCAAGCGCTACGATCCTGGCAACGGTTGATAAAGATGGACAACCCTGGCAGCGCACTGTTTTGTTAAAATTATTTGATGAAAAAGGTTTTGTATTTTTTACAAACTATTCGAGCCGAAAAGCACAGCATATAGAAATAAATAACAAGGTAAGTTTACTTTTTCCATGGCACCCATTAGGTCGTCAGGTTAAGGTAACTGGAACAGTAGAAAAAATTTCTACAAAAGAGTCACTCAAATATTTTCTTTCACGACCACGTGGTAGCCAAATTGGTGCCTGGGCTTCACATCAAAGTAAGGTTGTTAAAAACCGTGCTTTACTCGATGCTATGTTTGATGAAATGAAGCATAAATTCACTGAAGGTGAAATTCCGTTGCCTTCTTTTTGGGGCGGTTATTGTATTAAACCTAAGACAATAGAGTTTTGGCAGGCACGTGATAGTCGTTTGCATGACCGTTTTATGTATTCGAAAAATGATTTCGGTGAGTGGGTCAATGAACGCCTTGCGCCTTAAGTTTGATATTTTTGTAGGTTGGTTCAAGGAGCACCGCGACGGAACCAACAAAATTACGTTGGCTCCGCTTCGCTTGAGCCAACCTACTAAAGACTAATAAATAAATGTTTTCGCACAATATCGATTTAAATCAAAAATGGGATGCTGACTTTGTTTCCTTTTCGCCTATTTTTGAGCCATTAAAACTCTGGGCTAATAATTTTTCACAGTTTAAAGATGGCTGGCCTGGTCTTAATGATTACCAGGCGATTCTTTCTGCATTGCCTGAACCTATTCTTACGCAAAGTGGTAAAGCTTTAAAAATTGTTCAACAAGATGGTAAGCCTGGACATTTTAGTGAACATTACGCACCCCGCATTTATTTAAGTGGCGAAATTCAAACACGTACTGAAAACTGGCATGACTTTTTTCAGTTCCTCACCTGGTTTATGTTTCCTAAAACTAAAGCAATTATTAATGCAATTCATATTCCTGCGGCACAAGTACGTATAGCGAACAACACTGATTTAGGCAGGCGTTCGCCAATTGAAAATATGTTGTCTTTATTTGATGAGGGTGGGGCGGTTATTTTGTGCAGTGATGATTCAATGCTGCAGTTAATTCGTGATTTTAAATGGAAAGAGCTTTTTTGGCAGCGACGCGATGAATTGCAATCAAAATTAAAACTCGTGACTTTTGGGCATGCTCTCTATGAAAAAGGGTTATCTCCTTATGTTGGGATGACAGCAAACTGTATATTACTTTCAGCTGGTGAAAATATATTGCAGCAAACGAATCAGCAACAACTTGATTTTATAGATAGTGAATTGGCAGCGTTACTTAGCAAAGGTGAGCCTTACAAAAAACCAAAAGATTTATCGCCGTTTCCACTGCTCGGATTACCAGGCTGGGATAAGAATAATGAGATGGAGTCTTATTATGATAATACGGATTATTTCAGGTCAGGGCGCAATAAAAAAGGATAAAGGGTTATCTCTTATGTAACCTGCTGATTACCCGTAGTCAGAAAAATAAGTTAACAACTTTACTATCAACCAAAAGTTGAACTCGTCAGTGGTACTTTAATTGGTGTTGAGGCGCTAGCACGCTGGCCGGATAAAAATAATGGTTATATTCCAACTGAAATGTTTATTTCAGTAATGGAGCAAACAGGATTAATTAATGACTTTAGTTACTGGGTACTTGATACGGCAATGAAGCAAAGGCTTGCCTGGTTAAAAGAAGGTTGTGATTTAAAAGTATCGGTAAATATTTCTGTGACTTTGGTTCTTGAAAATGGTTTTTTTGCACGAGTGCGTCATTTGATTAAACAACATGATAATGTTGGTGGAATCATTCTTGAAATTACAGAAAATATTTTCTTTTCTGATTATGATCGCTTAAGTCGCTTAATGAATGACTTGCAGAATTTAGGTATATTATTTTCAATTGATGATTTTGGTACTGGTGATTCATCGTTGAGTCGTTTACGTCAGTTGCCGGTAAGTGAGCTAAAAATCGATAAGTCATTCGTAATAGATATGATCGGAAATAAAGATGACGAGGTTATTGTAAAATCAACGATTGAACTGGCACATAGTCTTTGTATTCGAGTTTGTGCAGAAGGTGTAGAAACGGCGGAGGTTATGCAACAACTTTACCACTGGCGCTGTGACATTATTCAGGGTTACCACATTAGCAAAGCTAATCCTGCATTAGAAATTGCTAAATTGATTAAAAATTCCCGCTGGAGCGTTGAAGCACCTGAAAATGGTTCAGACAGTGTTCAATCATAAAATCCCCTTTTTTGACTTAATCAGTTAAAGGTTATTCAAGAGCAACCGACATAAAGTAAGGTAACTTTATTTAAAATTTGCTTTATAATAGCTTCATACTTTATATGTTGGAGTAATACTTTACATGGATTCACCTGTAATTCTAGTTGTTGATGATGAACCCTTAAATCTCGATATCATTGAGGAATTTCTTACCGGTAAGGGGCAAGCCTATATCGTAGAAACGGCCAGAGATGGAATTGAGGCGATGGAAAAGCTGGAGGCTAACTCCACTAAATATGATGTCGTTTTACTTGATCGTATGATGCCAAGAATGTCCGGTATGGAAGTACTGGATAAAATGTCCTCGCATCCAGAACTTAAATATATCCCCGTTATTCTGCAAACAGCTAAAGTCAGTAAAGAAGACATACTTGAAGGTTTAAAAGCGGGTGCTTATTATTATCTGACAAAACCGTTTACTAGCGACATTCTTCACTCAGTTGTCAAAACAGCAGTTAAAGATCGCAGTTATAACAAAGCACTACTCGCCAGTCTGAATGTTACAAAATCGTCAGTTAAATTATTAAAAAATGCGCATTTCGAATTTCGTAGTTTAGAAGATGTGCGTGCAGTTTCATCATTAGTTGCCTGTGCTTGTGACGAAGCCGAAAAAATAGCAATGGGTTTGAGTGAGCTCATGATCAATGCTGTAGAGCATGGAAATCTGCATATTGGTTATGAAGAAAAATCAGAATTACGTAAGCAAGATCTATGGGAAGCAGAGATTGCGAAACGACTCGATTTGCCAGAACATAAAGAAAAATATGCTTCTCTGGATGTTGTCAATAATTCAGATTCTGTAACGTTCACTATTACTGATCAGGGTAATGGTTTTGAGTGGGATGATTTTATGGAGTTTGATACCACTCGTGTGATGGATAACCATGGTCGAGGCATAGCCATGGCTAATAAGCTTTATTTTTCAAAACTCGAATATCAGGGTAATGGCAACACTGTTTGTGTAATGG
>JAGLTQ010000226.1 GCA_023135195.1 Gammaproteobacteria bacterium
TCTTTTGTTTGTGCTTCAGCATCTTCCACTTTAGCGTCAGCAAAAACATGTGGATGACGCCGAGTGAGTTTGTCACTGATTGCTTGCGCCACGTCATTAAAATCAAAAGCCTGTTGCTCGGTCGCCAACTGGCTATAAAAAATAATCTGAAATAATAAATCGCCCAGTTCATTTTTAATATCATCTAAATTATTTCGCTCAATCGCATCAGCAACTTCATAAGCTTCTTCAATTGTATAAGGAATAAGGGATTGAAAGTCTTGCTCAAGATCCCAGGGGCAACCCGATTTTGGATCACGCAAGGCGCGCATAATATCAATGAGTTGCTGTATAGATTGCATAACGACTAACCTGTGAAATATTAAACACAAGTATTAAATCATGAAAGATTAAAATATTGTATGAAAATTCACAGGGGACTCCACATCTGAGGTATCCCCATAAATTTATGAATAAAGCATCTCAAAATATATATTAATACTACAATAAAACCTGTCATTGCGAGAGAATAAAATAACCGAAACAATCTCATGATACAGATGAATAAATATGAGATTGCCGCGTCAACACTAAAAAACACTTGTTTTTCAGTGTTTCCTCGCAATGACGGGGAACTCTAAATTTCCTTGGGATTCGTCAGACTCCGCATCATTCGTGTGGCGACATCTAATAAGAAGGATAGGAACGGGGTAAAATAGTTTCTAACGCTTCGGTAAATAAAGGACCTGCTTCACGGAAAACATGCTCTTTAACACTCTCATTTAACCCTGTTATTTCCCATGCAAAAGAATCAACTTCCTGTAAAGGTGTATCTTCATTCATATCAAGCCCTTGCTCGGCTTCGTCGGTAAAAATATTGGCCAAATGAACCAAACATGTTTCCATAATACCTGTCTCAGCTTGACGTGGATTATGATGATAAGCCACCGATTCAAATAATGTCTCAGGCATACTCCATGCCTTCATTAGCTCACCGCCAACTTCAGCGTGATTAAAACCAAGAAAGTCCTGTTCCACTTCAAATTCTGATCGATTTCCTGCATCTGCTTCAAGTGTAATCATTCTTGTTTCTGTTGGTAAACGCTGGGCAATAATGAGTTTGCCAATATCATGCAACAAACCGGCAACAAATAATCGCTCGCTATGTAAGACATGGCATTGTTCTGCAAGTAAGCGGGCAATCACTCCGCAATATAAACTATGGCGCCAAAATCGAACCTTATTTAATATTTCATCTGGTACATTGGAGAAGGTTTCAACAGCTGAAGCCGCAATAGCTAAACCCCGAAGTTCTCTCAAACCCACAACAGTCACGGCCCTTGAGACTGTTTCAATTTTCGCCTGGAAACCATAATAAGAGCTATTTACAATTTTTAATAAACGCGCAGTTAAACTCGTATCCTGGCTAATAATATGACCTAACTCGGCAGCAGTAACTGAAGGCTCATCCAGCATCTCATTTACCCGTATACACACTTCAGGTAGTGACACTAAACGGATTGATCCCGTAACTAACTCTTTAGGTGTTAGTCCTGTGGTATTTGATTTAAACGTTTGTCCACTCATCATTATTGTTCACGACCAATCTGAAAAAAACTTTAGCCAATTTAAAACAAGTTTCTAACTTCATCACAAAATTTATAATTATTACTGATTTAAACTAAAACACAGAGTTTTATTAACACTATTTAACCTGAGCTGCGTATAAGAAACGCACATCATTCTCGAGTTCCAGGGCTGTTAATAACAAGGATATTTTAAAAAGAGAGCAATGTAGCCTGGATACAGCGAAGCGAAATCCGGGAGAAAGCGTTTAAGCCTGTTTTCCCGAATTGCATTACATTTCATCCGGGCTACCCGTTAACATGCTTTTTTATAATGAAGCTGAGGTTATTTACCCTTAATATAAACGCTGTAAAGCCAGCTCAGCAATAGCACTAATGGAACTATCTGAATCATGAGTTAATTGAAGTAAAATCTCTTCATTCGCATTTAAATTTCGTGCAACTTCCAATCGAATATCAACGTCTTTATCCTTAGCTAATATTTTAAGTGCTATTACCGGCACATATTCAAAACGCGCAACGACACTACGTACTGCCACCATTGCATCACGAGCCAATATTGGATAAACCTCATCCGGGGCAGAAAGATTAGTTGCAATGGAAATTTTTACTGACTGTTCAGAGTCTCTCGCTAAACGCAGCAAAATATTTTTAGGTGTCTTACGATTACTTGCGACACGCTTTCTGATTGCGGCATTCTTATCAAAAGATAAGTCATTAAACATAGCCGATGTTGTTGCAGGGTGCCCCGCTTGACGATAACGTTCGGCCTGAACAAGATCTTCTTGCTCATTGCTTGCATTAATTACAGAGCTCAATAATAAAAGAGAAAATCCAATTGTAGCTTTAAGACATTTTGTAACATTTAAGTATGAGTACATTATTGTGCCCGGATTAAAATTAAAACCGCCCTTAATTATACCCTGTAAGTGCATGTTTATACTTAATTTATTCCTGCAAAAACTTGGCATAAGAAAAATAAAACGTTATGCTCAGCGAACCTTGAATTTGCAATCACTTTTTTCAGATTATTAAATTTAAGCCTGTAATAAAATAAGTGAAATTCAGGAACAAAATTGACCGAAGAAGAACAACAAAAACCACGTATTTTAGCTGTTGATGACTCACGGGTAATGCGTCGTGCAATGTCTAAGGTTCTTAGCAAGGATTATGATGTTGTTGAAACTGAAAATGGTGAAGATGCCTGGACCATATTAATAAACGATGATTCAATTCAAGTTGTTTTCACCGATCTCTCTATGCCCTTCCTTGATGGCTATGGCCTGCTTGAACGTATACGAACTTCAGATAATCCACGATTAAAAGATACCCCCGTCATCATTATTACCGGTAAAGATGACGACGATGAAGCAAAGCAAGAAGCTATTGATAAGGGCGCAAACGATTTCATCACAAAACCCTTTGACTCTATACAGTTGCAAGCCCGTGCAAAAGCACATGTAACATTAAAACAAACAACCACAAAACTTACCGAAACTTCTGACCAGCTCGAACGTCAGGCAACCGTCGATGAAACAACGGGCTTAGGCGGGCAACGTTATTTTTGTAAGGTCGGTGAGGAAACGCTTTCATATGCCAATCGCCATGGAGGTCAATTCATTATTGTCCGCATGGATATAGATGGCTTTAATAATCTTTTTATTAAACACGGTAAAAAGATAATGGACTCTATACTTCATCAAACAGGTGAAAAACTATCACAACTTGTGCGCCAGGAAGATACCATTGCACGAATTGGTGTTTCAAAATTTGCCCTAATTTTAAAAGAAACGTCGTTGAATGAAGCAGAACTACTCACAGAACGTATTCGTACAGAAATTCAGGGCATGTCATTCAAGCATCCTGATAATGGCGATATGATTAAACTTACCATTAGTGCGGGACTTTATGAACCAGAATTAAAACCGGAACTCACTTTTCCACACCTTCTTACTGATACCGAAAAACATTTAGCTGAAGCTCAAGCTGCTGGTGGCAACCGTATTGTTACTCACTCAACAGTGAACAAAATTGATATCGAGCAACCACATGAAGATGTAAATATCGTTGAATTGCTTGAGAAACTAAAAGAAAATAAACCTGAGGAACTTCTCCCTCAAGTCGATGCAATCATTTATCACATTACGCCCCTACTTAAATTTCTTGCCACAAATGCAAGAAGTAAACTACAAGATGCTCTTCGGCGATTAAATAGTAAGTAAAGACTGTTTACCCTATAACCCTGCCCACCATAACCGCACTCGTAAACCCAACTCAGTGGTATAACCCACTTCAACAAATTCAATTTTATTTTCTTTATCAATAATAAAAGAAACCGGGACACCCCGAATATTATAGCTTCGACTTAACATACCACTTTCATCATTAATCACAGTAAACGATAATTTTTCAGCCTGCATAAATTGGCTTAGTTCATCATTATTACCTGACTGCATTGCAATCGTCATAACAGGATGATCTTTTGCGGTATTTTCAATATTTGATTGTTCCAGTTTACATACAGGACACCAGGTTGCCCAAAAATGAACAAGCATAGGTCTGCGTTGATCTTTATAAAGATCAAAATGTTGCCCCTTTAAAGTGGCAGCACTTATATTTGGTGCAATACCTGAAACCACATCTCGCTGCATCCAAAAACGAACCGCCAGCAAAACAATAATAATGATACTTATTTCTAAAACCCATCGATAAACTTTTTTATTCAATTTCATTTAATTGTCCTAAACTATTTTTCTTTCACTTAACTTTTAGAGCGAATTTAATTGCATGTAATTGCTAGATACAGTAAAAAGGGGCGTACTAATAATATAATTTTCAGGAATAATAATGAGTCGTTTCAAAGCCTTTTCTATCCACTTTGCCATTAGTTTTGTCATTTTCCTAATCTTACTTTATTTTATTCTAGTTCAATGGTATCCCGAACCTTTATTTTCAACCGATGGTGGCTGGCGCGTTATACGTATAATAATAGGTGTGGATCTTATTCTCGGTCCATTACTGACACTTATTGTATTTAAGTCAGGTAAACCGGGGTTAAAATTTGATTTAACGATGATCGCATTAGTACAAGTCGTAGCGTTAAGCTGGGGAGTTTGGAACACCTATAATGAACGTCCTGCCGCACTTATTTATACTTTAGATTTTTTTACTCCAGTTCCAGCTTATCAACTTGCCGAACAAGGTGTGACAGCAGATAAACTTAAACAGTTTGGTGATGATTGGCCGATATTAATTTATATTGATATTCCAAAAGATCAAATATCTCAAGTCATATCAGAAGCAATGCAAGCAGGAAAACCGCTTTACTTATTAACAGATCGTTATAAAAAATTTACTAAAGAACAAATGCCAGAGCTAAAAGAAAACTCAATGAATATAGCGAAATATGTTGAAACACGTCCAAAGCTCAAAAAGATATACCAACATAAATTACTCACCGGCACAGCAAAAATGAATATTGCTTACCTTGCATTACATGGTAGAGAAAAATGGGTAACTGCGATATTTGATTTAGATGAAATGAAAATAATCGATACCCTTGATATCGAACCTTCTGCTTATATGTTCGCACAAAAAATTAAACGGAAGAAAAAAGCTAAATAACAACTTCAAAGTCAAAGGCGTTTTTGCCACGGATAGACACGGACACTCACGGATAACATCAAGATCAAAAGCGTTTATTTTTTTGATTTTTCTTTTGTCCGTGTGT
>JAGLTQ010000227.1 GCA_023135195.1 Gammaproteobacteria bacterium
AAGCTTGTAGTTCAGCCATTTGTGTCTTTTTCTTATCATTTTCAGTATGTAATTGTTCACGTGCCATGGTGGAGGCGGTCATGTATTCATCATAATTGCCGGGGTAAAGACGTAACTCACCATAATCCAAATCCGCCATATGCGTACAAACACTATTCAGGAAATGACGATCATGCGAGATGATGATCATAGTGCTCTTACGTTCATTAAGAATATTTTCCAACCAGCGAATAGTATTGATATCCAGGTTATTTGTTGGTTCGTCAAGAAGCATAATATCAGGATCAGCAAACAATGCTTGCGCAAGTAACACGCGTAATTTCCAACCCGGAGCAACGGCACTCATTAACCCCATATGTTGTGCTTCAGGTATTTCCAGACCTAGTAATAATTCTCCGGCGCGAGACTCAGCTGTGTAACCATCTAACTCTGCAAACTCAACTTCAAGCTCAGCGACCTTCATACCTTCTTCTTCACTCATTTCAGCTAAAGAATAAATACGATCACGTTCTTTCTTTATTTCCCATAGTCTGGCATCACCCATGATGACAGTATCAAGTACAGTGTTTTCTTCAAATGCGAACTGATCCTGACCAAGTTTACCCAGAGTCTCATTTACGTCGATTGAAAAATTACCTGAAGTGGCTTCAAGCTCACCACCAAGAATTTTCATAAAGGTAGATTTACCACAGCCGTTGGCACCAATCAGGCCATAACGGTTGCCGTTACCAAATTTAGCTGAAATGTTTTCAAATAAGGGTTTTGCCCCAAATTGCATTGTGATATTTGCTGTAGTAATCAAGAGAGCTGTCCGAGTGTTTATATATACGTCAAAAGGGCGCGCATTATGCCACAGAGTGTCGAGTCATTCATCCAGCAATACACTTATTATTTCTAATAAATACTGCAAATGCAGGAGTAATTTTTTGATGTTTTTAATGGCGAAGAAACAAATATGGCCTAATATTAGAGTGTACGGAGTATCGATAAAATGACGCTTTTTTAACTTTTTAAAAAGGAGAAATTATTATGGATAGTAAAATGGTTGACGTCACACTTCATATTGATGAAGACACCACACATGATAAGCGTGAAGCATTCAGAGATAGTTTGTTAAATTTATCAGGTGTTATGACAGCAGACAGTTTGGATGAAAAGCCACATTTTATGGTCGTGGGTTATGATCCAGATGTGATTAATTCAATAGATTTGCTGACTAATGCAACACACAATGGTCTTCATGCGGAATTAATTGGCCTTTGAGTATTTTATATTGTGAATTAAGGAGAGTGAAAACTTTCCCTAATGCATTAAAGCAGTAACTCTTTGTTAATAGGGTGAAATACACTTGCCGCATTTATCAGTGAATTTGCGGTGAGTGCAGGTACGCCATACACTTCTGCATTTACTGCATAGTCCTTTGTAATCTTGTTTAATAAAAGATCAAAGTCACCATCTCCGGAAAGCAAAATAACAGTATCAACATCTTTTGCTATTTGCATAACATCAACGGTGATACCAACATCCCAGTCACCTTTAGCAGAACCATCACTACGCTGTATATAAGGTTTGAGTTTTACCTCAAACCCGATATGTTTCAGTGCGTCCTGGAATTTTATTTGCGAATCATCATTACGCGCGATGGCGTAAGCCATTGCAGAAACAATCTCACCTTCAGAACTTAATTGTTGCCATAGTTTTCGGTAGTTAAATTGACGGCCATATGTATCACGCGTTGTGTAATAAATATTTTGCACATCAACAAAAATAGCAATTTTTTTCATGGCTAATAAACTAAGTTTCTATTAACGGTTACCTGATTGTGTACGATTTTGATTGTTATTGCGTCGTGATTTATTACCGGTTGCTTTTGCCCAGGGAGATTCTGATTTATTACCTGAAGAACGATCACCTGATGATCTATTTCCACCTGGTTTTTTAGCTGAAGAATTTCTACCCCCGGAATTATTTCCACCATTTCTTCTTCGCGGTTGTTGCTTGCCACCGCGCCCATTTTGAATAGGTTCAGCTTTAATCGATGGGTCAACGTCATAACCTTCAATCGCAATTTTTGGAATTTCATTTTTTGTCAGGCGTTCAATATCTTTTAATAATTTAAGTTCATCAACACAAACTAAAGACATTGCTTCACCTTCGTTTCCGGCCCGCCCAGTACGACCAATACGATGTACAT
>JAGLTQ010000228.1 GCA_023135195.1 Gammaproteobacteria bacterium
ATTTTTGCGGCATTAAATACTTTTCTATAAATTTCAGGTTGTTCAAATAAATTATTTTCATAACCTGTACGCCCACGGGAGTCTGCTTCACAGGCAAGTAAAAAAAGATCAAACCGATCAGGACGACGAAAGGCGTCAAGGGATTCAAGTGTTTTTAAAAATGTATCATCACGTAACTCTGCAGCACGGTGGTAATGTAAGTGATATCTAGTAACGATAATGGCTAATTCTCGATAGTCATTCGGTATACGGTAGCGATTACATAATGCTTCAACTAACGGAACACCGCGTGATTCGTGTTCAATATGTTTTGGCCATTGTTCTTTCGGTGTAATACCTTTTCCCAGGTCATGCACTAAGGCAGCAAAACGGACTTTAGGATCACCTGATAACTTTGCCGCCTGGGTGAGTACCATCATCGTATGTACACCAGTATCAATTTCAGGATGATGTTCTTCTGGTTGAGGTACTCCCCAAAGTTGGTCTATTTCCGGAAACAGCTTTGCTAAAGCACCACAATCACGTAGCACTTCAAAATATCGTGCGGGGGTATTTTCACTTAAAGCGCGCATTGTTTCCTGCCAGACACGTTCAGGTACAAGTGAATCTACTTCGCCGTTATTGACCATCTCTGTCATGAGCTTTTGAGTTTCACCTGCAATGGTAAAACCCAGATCGGCAAAGCGTGCAGCAAAACGTGCGACTCGTAATATTCGTACCGGGTCTTCAACAAATGCGGGGGATACATGACGTAATAATTTAGCTTTTAAATCAGCCTGGCCATTAAAGGGATCAATGAGTTGTTCATCATCAGATAAAGCAATGGCATTAATTGTTAGGTCGCGTCGAATTAAATCTTCTTCGAGAGTGACATCTGCCGCAGCATGAAAACTAAAACCACTATATCCAGGCGCCGTTTTACGTTCGGTACGTGCAAGCGCATATTCTTCATTTGTTTTTGGATGTAAGAAAACAGGAAAATCTTTTCCGACTTGTCGGTAATCTTGTTTCAACATGTCTTCTGGTGTGGCACCAACGACCACCCAGTCGCGATCCTTGGTTTCAAGCCCCAATAGTTGATCACGTACACAACCACCAACAAGATAGATTTCCATATATTAAGTGTCTTTATTTTTATGAATTATTTTAATTTTAAAGCTAAATTATTAATCTCATTGTATAGATAATTGCACTTATGATCACATTTTAGTTGTAAGTCTTTATGTAATTCGTTGATCACACTTATTTAAGCTATAGTTATTTTATATATGGTCGACCTATAAAAAGTATAAATAATAATTTTAAGGAGTAGTGTATGAGTTTTGAAGTGATTAATCCCGCAACGGGCGAGAAAGTCACCGAAATTCCCGCCTGGGATTCTAAACAACTGGAATCTGGCTTGGCCGCTGTGGCTGCTGCTTCATCAGGCTGGCAAAATACTCCAATGGCTGAACGATGCGCATTGATGCATAAAGCAGCTGAAGTTATACGCGTAAATAAGGAAAAGTATGCGGCAATCGTTACCCAGGAAATGGGTAAGCTAATTAATGATGCTCGTGCTGAAGTTGAAAAATGTGCAGCGGTTTGTGATTTTTACGCGGACAATGGACCACAATTTTTAGCAGATGAAGAAATCGAATCAGATGCAGGTAAGAGTTATGTTGCTTATCTTCCTCTTGGAACAGTGCTTGCCGTTATGCCCTGGAATTTTCCGTTGTGGCAAGTCTTTCGTTTTGCCGCGCCAGCATTAGTTGCGGGAAACACCGGTGTTTTAAAACATGCCTCTAATGTTCCTCAGTGTGCATTACTCATTGAAGATGTTTTTAAGCAAGCCGGCTTTCCTGAAAATGTATTTCGTTCATT
>JAGLTQ010000229.1 GCA_023135195.1 Gammaproteobacteria bacterium
TTAAGTATCAGGTTAAAATCATGGTGTTATATTGCATATTCTTAGGTTATTTCAGTAGTCCTTTTCGGTCATTCCTGTAATTTACTAACGAAAGATTGCAATTAAATCTTTTAACAAAAAATATAAAAAGGTAATTTACATGGCAACTGGTACTGTAAAATGGTTCAACGATTCTAAAGGCTTCGGCTTCATTTCTCCTTCTGATGGTAGTGCTGATGTATTCGTACATTTCTCTGCTGTTCAAGGTGATGGTTTCCGTTCTTTAGCTGAAGGACAAGCGGTAAGTTATGAAGTAGAAAATGGCCCTAAAGGTCCACAAGCTTCAGCAGTTACTCCACAATAAATAAGACTTTTTAGTCATATTTATAACAAGCCCCGCTATATGCGGGGTTTGTTTTTTATACCACTTTAGTTTTATTAAATAAGTTAGGTGAGTTTTATTAAATAAGTTAGGTGCAAATTCATTCGAGCAACTGTCCCCCTTTGTTGGTTCCGTGATGGACGACCTGAGTAACGCGCAGCGGTTCTACAGTGCTCCTTGAACCCACCTACTCAAAATATGCGGTAAATGTAGGTTGGCTCAAACGCAGTGGAGCCAACAATACTGGCATTACGTTTTATAAAGACTTCGTTTTATCGTCTTATTATTTTTATCCATTGAGTATAAATCTTGCGATTTGTTGCTATTGTTTAGTTATCTTTAACTAACATAACGATGATGATGGAAGATAATAGTAATCCAGTCCTTTGGTATTTTGCTGATCCCATGTGTTCGTGGTGTTGGGGCTTCTCGCCTGTTATTTCTAAAGTTAAAAAAATGTATGCTGATCAGATAAAAATTGCCCTGGTTATGGGAGGCTTACAACCTGGTGAGACCAATATTTTATCCGACTCTTCACGTGAAGAGATTTTTCACCATTGGCAGCAAGTTGAAAAAATGACCGGGCAAGACTTTTTATTTGATAATGCGCTACCCGACGGATTTATCTATAACACGGAACCGGCTTGTCGAGCGGTTATCACGGCAGGCTTGATGGATGCGACTAAAACCTTTGACTACTTTACGGCTATTCAAGCCGCTTTTTACACAAAAAACCAGGATGTGACACAAATCAGTTGTTTGCAGCAACTTGCGGTGGATTGTGGCCTCAATGGCGAGAAATTTAACACGCTTTTTCTCGATGAAAAGCAGCACATTAGTGTTGAAAAGAGCTTTGAATTCACAAAAAAGGCCGGTGTACAGGGGTTTCCAACCTTGATCCTGAATCAGCATGAGCAGCTTCATACGCTAACTCGGGGATATCAGGATTATGAGAGTATTTCGGCTACCCTGGATAAATTATTGGCCGTATAGACGCATTCTTGGCTGCCCTCAAGGTTATTAATTGGTTTGTTGTACGCCGAGAAGGCAAAATACCGCTAAATTTTCTGACAATATTGAAACAAATTTAAACAAGGATACTTTTTATGAAACTCATTCTTTTAGGTGCACCAGGCGCAGGCAAAGGTACAGTTGCTAAATTACTGACAAAAATGGACGGTTCTGTTCAGATTTCAACAGGCGACATTTTACGTGCTGCAGTAGCGGCAGGCACAGAGCTTGGTAAACAAGCACAAGCTGCAATGAAAGCAGGTGATTTGGTATCTGATGATTTAATCATGGGTATCATGGGCGAACGTTTAAAAGAAGACGATTGCAAAGCGGGTTACTTATTAGATGGTTTCCCACGCACAATTCCTCAAGCAGAAGCACTTAAAGTATTGTTAGCTG
>JAGLTQ010000023.1 GCA_023135195.1 Gammaproteobacteria bacterium
GTCAGGCAGCTGAAGGCATTTTAGATTATTTAGACATCTAAAAAAACATCAATACCCAACGCAAAGACACAAAGACGCAAAGAACGCAGAGAAAATATTTTTTATCTAACTTCATCGCCTATTCATTTTTGCATTAATAATAACTACAAAACCGGAAACGGTAGAGGCCGCAGTAACGTTAAACGTAATTAAGCAAAGTGAAATTTATATTAACTTTGCGTTCTTTGCGTCTTTGCGTCTTTGCGTTAAATAAATATGACAGAATTAAAAAACGATCGTTTCTTACGTGCTTTACTCAAAGAACCAGTAGACATGACTCCAGTATGGATGATGCGCCAGGCTGGCCGTTATCTTCCTGAATATAAAGCCTCGCGTGCAAAAGCGGGTGACTTTATGACTTTATGTAAAACACCTGAGCTTGCGACAGAAGTAACGATGCAACCTTTGGATCGTTTCCCACTTGATGCTGCTATTCTCTTTTCAGATATTCTCACCGTTCCAGATGCAATGGGTTTGGGTTTATATTTCTCTGAAGGTGAAGGTCCGCGTTTTGAACGTCCACTTCGTACTAAAGCTGATATTGATAAACTCTTTACACCGGCAATGGATGAAGAGCTTGGCTATGTTATGGCAGCAGTAAGTATGATTCGTCGTGAACTCGATGGGCGAGTACCTTTAATCGGTTTCACAGGTAGTCCATGGACACTTGCAACTTACATGGTTGAAGGTAGTAGCTCTAAAGAATATGCCAAGGTCAAAGGCATGTTATATGATCAACCAAAATTGATGCATCAACTGTTAGATAAACTTGCAGATACCATTATTGAATATCTTAATGCTCAAATTGAGCACGGTGCTCAAGCAGTGATGATTTTTGATACATGGGGTGGTGTGCTAACCACTCGTGATTACAAAGAATTTTCTTTACGTTACATGCAAAAAATTATTGATGGTTTAAAACGTGAAAATGATGGCCGTAAAGTCCCTGTTGTTATGTTTAGTAAAGGTGGCTGTCAATGGTTAGAAGCTCAGGCTGAAACAGGTGCAGATGCTTTAGGTTTAGACTGGACATTGGATATCGGTAAGGCTCGTGAACGAGTCGGCGATAAAGTGGCACTACAAGGCAACATGGATCCTTGTGTCCTGTATGCTTCACCTGAACGCATCAAAGAAGAAGTTGCGACCATCCTTAAAAGTTATGGCGAAGGTTCAGGCCATGTATTTAATTTAGGTCATGGTATTCATCAATTTGTTGATCCGGAACATGCCAAAGCCTTTATTGAAGCGGTGCATGAACTAAGTCCTCAGTATCATAAATAAAGTTATAGCCACTAAGGACACGAAGAACACCAAGAAGATCAAAAAAGTAAGCTCAGGAGAAACGAGCACAGGATTAACTACATATTTTCATTCCGTGTTCTTACCTCCCCAGTATTTTAATCTGTATTAAACTTTGCGTTCTTCGTGTCCTTTGTGGCCCAATATATATTACAAAATTAACTGCATATGAAAATCACAGGCCACTTAAACAAAATGGTGACAACACTTGGAGCTCAAGAAGGCTCTCCTGTGCAGTACCAACTTCCTTTAGATGACGAACTCGTCGCTTTAAATCCTTATATCGGTAAAACAATAAAACTGACCTATTCGGGCGAAATTCACTGCATTGAATGTGGACGCAAAACCAATAAAAACTACAATCAAGGCTTCTGTTTTCCTTGTTTTAAATCACTAGCAAAATGCGACATGTGCATTATGAAACCAGAGACATGCCACTATCACGAAGGAACATGTCGTGAACCTCAATGGGGCGAAGAATTTTGTTTCAAAGCTCATTATGTCTATTTAGCTAATTCATCTGGAATTAAAGTGGGGATTACCCGAGGCACTCAGATTCCTACTCGCTGGATTGATCAAGGTGCAAGTGAAGCACTACCAATCTTTAAAGTTTCAAACCGACTGCTATCCGGAAAAGTGGAAATGGCGATTAAGGAGCATGTTTCAGATCGTACCGACTGGCGCAAAATGCTTAAAGGTTCACCCGAGCATGTTGATTTAACAGCAAAACGAGATGAGCTTATTAAAGCGGCAGAAAAAGAATTGAAGAAGATTGAAAAAGAATTTGGTAAATCTGAAATAGAATTGCTTGATGAAAAACAAATCAGTATCCACTTCCCTGTCGAAAACTATCCTGAAAAAGTAAAATCACTAAACTTTGATAAAACGCCAGAAATAGAAGGTGTACTTCAAGGTATTAAAGGCCAATACCTGATATTAGATATTGGCGTCCTTAATATTCGTAAGTTTGGTGGTTATCTTGTCGAGTTTTCTGCATAAAAAATAATTTACCAAAAAGAACACATAGCATGCAGAAAAAATTTACCATACTTTTAGCTAGCCCTGATGAAATGAAATGTAATCCGGGAGTCGACGCTACTTCAGATACTCCCCAATAGACTTTACGCAGCCCCACTCTTAGTTCAGATTCTTTAAATGCTTTTAACCAGCTAAATTCTCGTATATCAGAATGTGTGTGTTCTTCATCATGCTGATCCTGGCGAGTGAAAGATACGAATGTTAAGCTTTGTTTACCGCCATCCCATTCATGAAATCACTCAGACTAAATAATAAAATTATTCCTTTCATAATTTTTTCTCCAGTTTCATTAATAACGGTATTCTATTACCCACTGCCCAAGCCTCGATTCCATATCTTACATGCTCATTCTCCTTTTATTTATTGAGGACGATGAATTTAGCGGATTTCCATTTTAGTCGTTTTTGCCTTTTTACCCTTTCGAATTTGGCAAAATACTTCTTTTTCCACGTTGTTTACTTTCCAGCTGCCTGAGGTTTGGTAGTCATTTAACTGCCGGATAGTTGAAGATGTCCAGTTATAGGGCATTTTCTTTTTTTGCCTGAAATGGCGATATGAAAGATGTTTACACCAGCGTTGGAACTGGGAGGCGGTTTCGATATAAGCCTCTTTTGGGCTTTTAGCTGATACAGAGTGGGGTGATGAAATAAAAAAGATTAAACCAATGATGAATGGATATTTCATTATTTTTCCCTCCGTGGAAAAAGTAAGTGGCAAAATTAACTATGGATTCCCGCTAAGAGCATGCGGGAATGACGAATTCTTTCATATATTTTTTATAATAATAACACACTACCACTTTTGTCATTCCGGCCAAGCAAAGCGCGAGCCGGAATCTATATTCTTCAGTAGGTGAGTTCAAGGAGCACTGTAGAACCGCTACGCGTTTTCCCAAGAACTCCAAAGGAGTTCATTAGGGATGACCCAACTGCACTTTGTTTGTTCTGGCCTTACCTCAGAACTGCAAGTGCAGTCCATCAGGTACTACTTCGCGTTGCTTAGGTCGCATCAGCACTTCTTCGCTTTGCTTAGGTCGTCCACGACGGAACCAACAATCTATAATGTTGGATCCGCTACGCTTGATCCAACCTACAACTATTTTTTAGTTAATTTAGCCCTTGGATGCGCAGCATCATACACCTTGGCCAAATGCTGAAAATCAAGATGTGTATAAATTTGTGTTGTTGAAATATCGGCATGACCCAACAATTCCTGTACCGCACGTAAATCACCGCTGGACTCCAGCATATGGCTGGCAAAAGAATGTCGCAACATATGAGGAAACACGTTCATATCAATGCCCTGTTTCTGTGCCCAATATTTTAAGCGTTTTTGTATTACAGAATTATGAATTCGCTTACCCTGCTTACCTACAAATAAAGCCTGTTCATTTTCATTGGCTAATTCAGCACGTCTTTTTAACCAGGTATTAATTGCATCACATGCTTTTTTTCCAACAGGGATATCACGTTCTTTAGCACCTTTACCCCTAACCCGGATAGTACCCGATAAACTGCTTTTCCCTTCATCAATATCAAGCCCTGATAATTCTGACAAACGTAAACCAGAAGAATAAAAAAGCTCCAGCATGGCGCGGTCTCTTACTGTTTCTACTTCATCACCTTTAATTTCAATTAAACGTACAACGCTATCAACATCTAAAGTAGAGGGTAATTTACGACTTGTTTTTGGTGCCTGAATATTTTGTGCGGGATTGTTTTTAACAATATTTTCTATTAATAAATATTTAAAAAAGGAACGAAAGGTTGATAATAGTCGTTGCAAACTTGCGCCACCCAAACCCTGTCGATGCCGCTTTGAAATAAGAGAACGGATATGTTGATCGTCAACATCAATCCATTCTGTAATATTTTGTTCATCACAAAAAGCGATGAGTGATTGAAGATCTCGAGTATAGCTCTTGAGAGTATGAGGAGAGTAGTTACGTTCATTACGTAACTTAGCAAGAAATGAATCAATCCATTTCATTGCTGAATCATTCATTTTTATTCTTCCAAATGGCGTTTAAGAATACGCGTCAAAACCTGACCTAATAATGAAAGAAAAAGCGTGCCCATGTCTGCACTGAAACGTTGCGGGTCATAACTACCGATGGCGATAATGCCATAGCAGTTTTTGCTATTTTTATCTGTTGCCAAAGGTACGATACCTGCCGATTGAATATCAGCATCATCAAACAATGCCTGCATTTGTTCAGTATTAAATGAACCACAGACAGGTTGTCTTGCGGTCATGACTTTTTCGCCAATAACCAATGCTGGTTGTTGCCACGCAGTTAATTCTTCATGCTCTTTTAAAACGTCATTACCTGAGGCTAAAAGTTTGACCACGATTGCATCCGCCTCAAAATCAGCACGAATACGTTGTTCAATAACTTTTAAAACTTCATCTAACGAATCAGCATCGAGTAGCTCTAAAATTAATGTATTAACATTATTATTTAATTTTTCGTTATTCTGTGCGGTACTAATTAAACTCTGTAATTTTCTTTTTTGCTCTTCTTTTTGCTCACGTAGAATCTGCACCTGACGCTCAATTAATGAAACAGCAGGACCCGATTCATGCGTTAAAACCATACCTGCTAAGACATCCTGATGCTCTTCAAAAAAAGCCGGGTGATCACGTAAGTAACGCACCATCTCATGTTCAAATTCTGTGTCTTTTGCTTTGTGATCTTGAGAACTCATACCGTTATTTTACCTTCAAAAACAGTGGTTGCGGGCCCTGTCATCATAACGGGCGAAGCCTCTCCTTGCCAACTGATTTGTAAACTTCCACCGGGTAAATCAACCTGAACCCGATCCGATAAATGCCCCTGCAAGCAGCCAACTGCGACGGCAGCACATGCCCCTGTACCACAAGCCAATGTTTCACCCGTACCACGTTCAAATACCCGTAGACGAATATGAGTTTCATCAATAATTTGCATAAAACCGGCATTTACCCGGTTTGGGAAAAGTGGATGGTTCTCAATGCCTGCACCCAACTCATCAACTACAACGGTATCGACATTATCGACAATGGTTACCGCATGAGGATTCCCCATCGACACAGCACCGATTTTTAGCATTTGCCCGTTCACATCCAGCGAGTATTCATCCAAACGGGTATCAGCATTAAACGGGATATTCCAGGGACTAAATTCAGGCACGCCCATGTCCACCGTAATCTGGCCATCATCCTGAACATGCAGCTCAATAATACCCGATGCCGTTTCAACCCGAATGAGATCTTTATCCGTTAAGCCTTTTTCGCGCACAAACACAGCAAAACAACGTGCCCCATTGCCGCACTGTTCAACCTCACCACCATCAGCATTAAAAATACGATAAACAAAATCAACTTCATCTGTTTCAGCCGCTTCAACCAGTAACAGTTGATCACAACCGACACCAAAATGCCGATCAGCAAGAAAACGCACCTGCTCTTCTAAAAGGTCGATATCCTGATTAATGGCATCAATAACAACAAAGTCGTTTCCAAGGCCGTGCATTTTTGTGAATTCAATTTCCATAGTTTATTTTAAATTATATAAGCCACGAAGAACACCAAGGAATTCAGAAAGCAAAGATGTAGGTTGGCTCAAACGCAGTGGAGCCAACATTATTTTGCATAGCTCTGGATTCCCACTTAGAGCACACGGGAATAACGATTAAAAGAATAATTCATTCCAACCAAGCAAAGCGCGAGCCGAATCTATAAACACTACTAGATTCCCGCTACAAGCACGCGGGAATGACAAAACTCATAAAAGCTGTACATAATCCCGGTATACACACCGATCCATCACCACCGTAATTCCAGCCGCCTGCGCCCTTGCCGCTTCTGTCTCATTCACTACTCCATCTTGCAACCAAATGAGCCGGATTTTTAGTTTTATACAAGCATCAATTATCGGAGTAATTTTATCGGGCGCACGAAATACATCAACCATATCAATCTTTTCCAATAAATCTTTAGGAATTGACTCAAGGTCAACATATGCTTTTTCACCCAATACTTCATCAACCGCTGGGCGTACCGGTATGATCTGATAACCAAAACCCTGCATTGCTTTTGAAACACTGTGACTCGGTCTTTTTGGTTTTGGAGATAAGCCAACTACAGCTATTGTTTTACACTCTTTTAGAATCTTTTTAATTTCATCGAGCGATGGATTTGTAAACATATGAATTTAACCTCAAAAATTACACTATTAATATCATATTGGATGGGTAATTCGTTTAGAATCATTATATTACTAGTATTTTGTAATGCATAAACCAAGGAAAGTTATAAATGAAAAATATTTTAGCCCTTTTACTTTGTTTTGTCTCATTTCAGGTTAACGCACTTTCATTAGATCTTTCTGATGGTGAATCATCCGATATCGAAGTTTATAGTGGCGGCGATAAAGCATTCGAAATCATATATATGCATGGTAAAAATTCAAAACCGGTTATTTTTCCAGCTGAAAGACTTTTTGAGGAACTAAGTGATGCGGGTTATACCGTTTATTCTGCTGAAATGCCCTGGAGCCGTGAGAAATACCGCGGCACACAAAAAACGGCAAATGAAATTATTGCCCAACTCACCAATAAAATAAATGCAAAAGGAAAACAGGCTATTCTTATTGGACACAGTATGGGCGCAAGTTATGCTGTTATTTACGCTGCACAATCAGGTAAAAAAATCGCAGGCATCATACCTATCGCATTTGCTCATGTTCCACAAATAAGTGAGCGTTTTCAAGGTGAAACAGCTGAAAGTGTAATAAAAGCAAAACAAATGGTTACATCTGGCAAAGGAAAAGAAACTGATGATTTCAATGACGTAAATATGGGCAAGTCATATAACATTGATGCTACAGCAGAATACTATAAATCATTTTATGATCCTGAAACATTACCTGATGCTTCTGAAGTAATTAAAACAATTACTACACCCATATTATGGATCTCCGCTCAACGTGATCGTTTAACTGAAATTTATATGCATGATGATATTTTTAAAACTATACCCAAAAATGAAAAAAGCACACAAATATATGTAAAAGGTAATCATGTAGCCGTTCTAAAATTTAGTAGCGAAAGTATTATTAATTGGTTAACAACATTATAATTCTTATTACTAAGAACACATCATCTATTGAGATATTAAAATGATCACCATTGGTAAAACCTACACTTTAAAAGCACTCAAAAAACTCGATTTTGGTGTTTATTTAGATGCTGAAGATTTGTATGAAGTGCTTTTACCTAAAAAATACGTTCCCCGTGATCTTGAGATGGGTGATGAAATTGAAGTGTTTCTTTATCTTGATTCTGAAGACCGCCCTGTCGCAACGACGCTAATACCAAAAGCACAACTCGGGGAGTTTGCCTATTTACAGGTTGTTGATGTCAATAACATGGGGGCTTTTTTAGACTGGGGTCTGGAAAAAGATCTTTTTGTCCCTTTTGGTGAACAACATCGCCCAATGGAAGTAGGCCGTTCGTATATTGTCTATTTGTATCTTGATAAAATAAAAGGTCGTATCACCGCCTCATCTAAAATAGATAAATTTCTCGATGATGAAAAACCGCATGACTTCACGCCACAACAAGCCGTTAAACTCCTTGTCGCTAACAGTACTGATCTTGGGTACAAAGCGATTATTAATAATAGTCACTGGGGTGTATTATATTCAAATGAAGTTCATCAGCGATTAAGCTTTGGTCAAAGTATTGATGGTTTTATAAAGCGTGTTCGCGATGATGGAAAAATTGATTTAAGTCTGCAAGGCGGAAAAGAAACGCGTGATAAATATGAAAGAATTATCCTTACCCACTTAAATCAACAAGGTGGTTTTGCTCCAGTACATGATAAGACTGATCCAAAAATAATTTCGGATTTATTTGGCATGAGTAAAAAAGCCTTTAAAAAAGCCATTGGCAGTTTATACAAACAAAAAATAATTAATATCGAAAAAGATGGTATTAATTTAGTAAAGAATTAACACCAAAATATTATTCAACTATTCGGAGCACTATCATGAAAATGTTTTCACTCTTTATCTTAAGTGTTAGTTTACTTTTAATTCAAACAGTCAATGCAACTGACAGCTCTAAAACAGGCCAACAACTCTACAAAGATAATTGCGCTTCTTGTCATGGTACAAGTGGTGGCATGGATATGAGCAAACGTGTTGCTCCACCTATTATTGCAGTACGCATGCACTATATAAGAACCTATGCGGATAAAGATTCCTTTGTTATGGCTGTTGCTGACTGGGTAGAAAAACAAGACGCAGATAACTCATTAATGCGTGGCGCAATCCGTCGATTTAATATCATGCCACCTATTTCTATTAGTCGAGCAGATGCCGAAAAAATTGCTGCCTATATCTATGACGGAGATGTAGAAAAACCTGAAGGCTTCCAGCAACATTTTGAAGAACGACACGGTAAAAACAAAAAATATTAATTCTCACAATGAACCGCGCACAAAACATATTACAAAAAACATTTGGTTATGATGATTTTCGCCATCATCAAGCTGACATTATTCAAAGCTTGCTAAATGGCGATGATGCTTTAGTCTTAATGCCAACCGGTGGTGGTAAGTCATTGTGTTACCAAATTCCGGCCATGGTGCGTGATGGCGTCGGCATTATCATTTCTCCATTAATTGCATTAATGCAAGATCAGGTTGATGCCTTACAACAGCTAGGTATTCGTTCTGCCTTTCTTAATTCATCAATGGATGAAAAAGCACAACAGCAAACTGAACAGTTATTACTCAAGGGAGAGATCGACCTTTTATATGTCGCTCCAGAACGTTTGATGACATTTAAAATGTTGTCGTTACTTGAACGTTCGACTATTGCGCTCTTTGCCATTGATGAAGCACATTGTGTTTCTCAATGGGGGCATGACTTCCGTAAAGAATATCAACAGCTAAGAATATTACATGAACGTTTCCCCAACGTACCACGTATTGCATTAACCGCAACCGCTGATCAACGAACACGAGAAGAAATTGTTGAACAACTCAATTTGCATGAGGCTAAACTATTTTTAAACAGTTTTGATCGCCCCAATATCAACTACACCATTAGTGAGGGTGCAAACGCACGTGATCGCTTGTGGAATTTTTTAGAGCGCAATCACGCAAAAGATTCAGGCATTGTTTATTGCCTTTCACGTAACAAAGTTGAGAAAACTGCTGACTGGTTAGTGCGCCAAGGCCGTAATGCCTTGCCTTACCATGCAGGGTTATCTGCAGAAGTACGTCAGGAAAACCAGCGCCGTTTTTTACGTGAAGAAAATATTATTATTGTTGCCACCATTGCTTTCGGTATGGGTATCGATAAACCCGATGTACGTTTTGTTGCGCATTTAAGTTTACCAAAAAGCATTGAAGCTTATTACCAGGAAACCGGTCGTGCCGGTCGTGACGGCGCCCCCGCCAACGCATGGATGAGTTACGGCTTACAAGATGTGATCAGCTTACGTCAAATGGCGGAGAGCAACGATTCCAGTGAACAATTCAAACGTATTTTACACAACAAACTCGAAACCATGCTGGCCTTATGTGAACAACGTCATTGTCGTCGCCAATCTATCCTTGCCTATTTTGATGAGCCACTAAAAGAACCCTGTGGTAATTGTGACACCTGCCTTAATCCACCCGAAGCCTGGGATGCAACAGAAGCCGCAAGAAAAGCATTATCTTGTGTGTATAAAACCGGCCAGAGATTCGGTGTAAATTATGTCATTGATGTTTTACTCGGAAAAGATAACGCCCGCATAAAACAATTTCAACATGACAGCATCAGCACCTATGGCATTGGTAAAGACCACCACGAACAGGAATGGCGCAGCCTCTTTCGCCAACTCATTGCATTGGGTTATTTAGCAACAGACATAGAAGGTCATGGTGCGATAAAACTCATCGAACAATCACGACCTTTATTGCGTGGTGAAATCGAACTTGTCTTACGCAAGCCCGCACTCGACAAAGAATCTAAAAAGAAAAAAGAAAAAAATAAAACATCACTTCGCAGTGTCGATGAATCTTTATTTGAACTGCTACGTGAACATCGGCTGGAACTCGCAAACGAATACGGCGTTCCACCTTATATTATCTTTCATGACAGCACACTTGAAGAAATGGCAAAAACCCGCCCTACCACACTTGAAGCCATGCGTTACATAAGCGGTGTGGGTGAACAAAAACTCGATAAGTACGGTGACACATTTTTAGAGATCGTTCAGTCTTCACCATTACCCGATATCTTACAAAATAATTTAAGCGATACCGTTAATGAAACGCTAACGCTACTCAATGATGGCAATGACATAGACAACATTGCCTCTAAGCGCGATATCAAAGTTTCTACCGTTTATACCCACATCGCGGATGCTATTGAAGTTGGCCTTGTTGATGCGAAAGATGTTTTACAACTGAGTGATGATCAACACAATGAAATCATTCATGCGCTGGAAATAAACCATGATGATGAAGGCCGGTTAAAACCTGTCTTCGATTCACTCGAAGGACAATATGATTACGGTATTCTTAAATGTGTTCAGGCGAGTTTTTAATCTTATCTAAAAGTAACTATAACAATTAATCAAACTTAGAAAGTATATCCATACTCTTATGTAAGATACGAATAATCTCTGTATTACCTTTTGACACTTCTTTATAAAAAATAATATGACTACCTTGCGGAAATTTACGAAAATCAATTTTAATATAATCACACTCTTTACCTGCATGAGGTTTATCTACAATTAAATGAAAAATATCATCAAACTGTTTAAGATAAAAATTTCGTTGTTCTTTACCCCATTGAATTTCAGTATATTTTGCAACCTTGGTTAAATCGTCTTTAGCAAGCTTTGTTAACCGAAATGTCCCCATTAACGCTGCTCATTATCTAATTCAGAAACAAGTCCTTCATAAGAGTAGTCAACCAAGCCACTTTTCTCACCTTCATCTAACATCCCACGTAAAGTCTCCAGTTTCGTTTCAGCATCTTCCAGAACACGTAAACCTGTTCGAATCACTTCACTGACAGAACCATAACGCCCACTATTAATTTGCCTTGTAACAAAATCATCAAAATGATCACCAAGGGTAATACTTGTGTTTTTAGCCATCTAGCACCTCCAAAATACCAAGATATACCTAATGTTGGTATAGTAATAGCTGTTTTTCAAGTACGTTTTGATTTATTTTTAAATTTGATCATAGTGACCACCAATCGCAAAGATATAAACAGCGTGATCATCATACTTATAAATAACACGATCTTTTTGACTTAATCGGCGAGACCATAAACCAGAGAGGTTATGTTTTAATTGTTCAGGTTTTCCGATACCTATAGCAGGATCACCTCGCAGTATTTCTTTTAATATTAAGCAAAGCGCCTTGTGCAATTTTTTATCTTTTTTCCTAAGCATCTCATAAGCAGCCCATGTATTCCCTTCAAATACCAATGATCTCATCAAGCTCCCCATCCGTAGGTTTATAGCCTTGCCCCTTCAAATGTGAGTTCATTGAAAAAGCAATTTGCTTCATTAAGTCCGTATTTTGCAAAACATAGAGTGTTTCTTGTTCTCGTTCCCAATCATCCGCACTCAGAATAACAAAATCATCCCCACTTCGACGCGTAACCTTAAGCGGCAAATGTTTTGTAACTACTTGTTCTACATAGTTTTTTAAATTATCTCTAAATTTATTAACACTGATACTGTCCATGGAATCGCCTCAAAACGTACGGTAACTCCGTACACAATAGCATCGAGAAGAAGATATTTCAATATTGAAAATATTAATCCTCCAGCATATCCAACGGACTCGTCACCGTAACCCCAGGCTTATTTAACACATGCGTATAAATCATTGTGGTCGACACATCAGCATGACCCAGCAATTCTTGCACCGTACGAATATCATAGCCATTCTCCAATAAGTGCGTAGCAAAAGAATGGCGAAGCACGTGGCAAGTTACTCGCTTAGCAATACCTGCTTTATCCGCCATACGCTTCACGTACTTTTGTAAAACTGTTTCATGTAAATGATGGCGACGCATAACTCTCGAACGCGGATCTTTAGACACTACCGATGCAGGGAAAACATATTGCCACTTAATATCTTTTTCAAAAGATGGATATTTTCTTAGTAATGCTTCAGGCATAAATACTGAGCCGTAACCCTGCTCAATATCACCTTGATGTAAAACTTTCACTATTTCTATTTGCTGTTTTAATCTTTCCATGACTTTTTTCGGCATAGGCACTACCCTATCTTTTTTGCCCTTCGCCTCACGCACTAAAATTTGTTGATAATCAAAATCTACATCCAAAATTCGCAAACGAACACATTCCATTAAACGCATTCCACAACCATACAAAAGATTGGCCATGAGGCTATGTATATTTTCATCTCCCATCAAAGAAATGAATTTATTAACTTCATTCACAGATAAAACAACTGGCAACCGCTTTGGTTTCTTTGAGCGTGTAAACGCAATGCAATCACTCAATTCACGATTCAATACCGATTTATAAAAATACACTAACGCATTTAAAGCTTGAGACTGTGTACTTGATGATACTTTTCGTTTGAAAACAAGATACTCAAGATATGTTTCAATATCCTTTTCTGTTAATTCAGCGGGATCTTTCATCTCATGGAAAGATAAGAAACGCATAAACCAACCAAGATAAGCTTCTTCCGTACGAATAGAATAATGCTGTAAACGAATGGATTTAACTAACCGTTCAATATACTCAGGGTAATAAGCAAATACTTTTTTAAATAACCCCTTACTGGAATCATTCTTCTCATTCAATGATTCTTTAAGTCGTCTTAAATCATCAGATGAAAAATCTTTAGTCGTCTTATGCCTGGACTTTAATGATTCCGCCTTCTTCTCCCACAAATCCCAAGCATATTCTTTCGCCCAATCTACCTGCACCATTTCGGTGAATATAATCTTAATAGCTAACAAAATTTGACGAAACTGCCAGTCAAGCAACAACGGATTGCGGTATTTGTCTTTTAAATATTGTGTAACAAACTCCCCGCTATGTTGTGCCAGCTTGTCATTAGGATAATACTTAATATAGCGCTCAGCATGCTTCACCATCCAAAGAATAGAATCAGGCTTCACGCCATATTTTACTGATTTTTTTGAAAACACATCCCAGAAACGGGAAATAGATCGATCCTTCATAATGCCACTCCTTAGCAAATATAGTCGTCAGTTCTCCATGAACCTGCTAGGATTATGAACAAATGAAAAGAAAAAAACAAGGATATGACGCGAGCGGCATATTATGCACTATGACGCAAGCCGTCTAATTAACTGTTATGTGTATTAAAAATAAAAGTATAAAAAGGTAAAATTAAGTTTCGTGCAAATGATGTCGCCCTTTTAAAGTTTATCAAGCCGGCAAGTTAAGTGGTTTAGGCATAAACTTTGTTTTACCTAAGCTCAAATTTAAGCAGTTTAAACACCAACTCGCTCAGTTCTTTTTTCAGCATTTGTGGTAAATTTAAAGTCAAAAGAAATAAAGAATAAGAACAAACGTCAAAACCTGTGAAACCATTATTTGTTCATTTTAAATATTAGGTTTCAC
>JAGLTQ010000230.1 GCA_023135195.1 Gammaproteobacteria bacterium
TTGCTAAGGCATAAAGATTTAAACAATTTATTGGAGAGGTGACTGAGCTGGCCGAAAGTACCGGTCTTGAAAACCGGCGTAGGTTTATCCCTACCGTGGGTTCGAATCCCACCCTCTCCGCCATAATTTGTATGTAAGCGGTTGATAATAATCAATATTATCAGCCGTTTTTGCATTCTGAACCGTCAAAAAGACCGTCATTTACGTCTGTTACATAAACTTCATCTAGTTACCTTTGTATTGTGAACGTACGTAAGCGCAAAACAATCACCGTACTTGAAATTTACCTAAACTCTTTCAGATCAATATTCCCCGGTAACAAGCTTTCAATTTCTTCCACTGTTGTGGCTTGAGGAAGTTTTGCAAACACAATCCGAAGATAAGCATACGGTTCAAGTCCATTCGCTTTTGCAGTTTCGATTAACGAATATAAATTAGCCGAGGCTTTGACGCCTTTAACACTTTGACTGAACAACCAATTCTTTCGCCCAATCACAAAAGGCCGAATGGCATTCTCGGCTAAATTATTGTCCATAAGATAACGGCCATCGTTTGTGTAGCGGATCAGTTTATCCCATTCATTGTTTAAATAGTAAAGCGCTTTGCCCACGGCAGTTTGTGGCGGCACGGTCGGTAAGCTTTCATCGAGCCAGGTTTTAAGTTTATCTAGCACCGCTTGGCTTTGCTTTTGTCGTTGCGTAAACCGTTCTTCTGCACCAAGGTGAGATAAGGTTTTTTCTATCTTGTACAGTTTTTGGATAAAGGCCAAACCCCGTTGAGATTTGCCCGTTTTTTTGTTTTTATTTTTGCCTTTACCTTGCGCTTTTACCGCCTCACTAAATTTTCGACGTGCGTGCGCCCAACACCCTAAGTGCGTGAGATTATTTTGATTCACCACTGCGTTATATCCCGCATAGCCATCGGTTTGGATTGTGCCCTTGAAGCCGTCGAGTAAACGAAGCGGTACGGCTTGACCTCGGCTTGCATCATAATCAAATAAAATCACCGGCTTGTCGGGTGGCCCACCGCGTTGCACCCATAAATACGATTTGGATTGGGCTTTTTTATTCGGTTCATCCAACACCTGCACCGTGGTTTCATCCATGAGCAGGATGTCATAGCTTAATAATCTATCACGCAATAAATTAATAACAGGTTGTATCAAGTTTCGCTTTGTATCATCCAGTTTGATAATGTCGCTCTTGGAATTTCAACACCGATGCGTTGCAATATTTGTTCTTGTCGATACAGCGGTAAGGCATCTTGGTGATGTCGTAGCCGTCGAGTAACAAATGTAATTGAATTTCGGTTAATGAAAGAACGGCTTCGCCGTTTTTTCTGGGCCATTTAAACTTTTCTTGTTCAAGGCGTTTATACCACAGGGCAAAACCGGTTTTGTCCCAGTACATGTAGTTTAGGCTTGTCGCGTTTCTTATTGCAAAAAATAAACAAAGCCCCGCTTAACGCGGACAAGGCCATGTCATTTTCAACAATGATGGCTAAGCCATTTATCGATTTACGAAAGTCCACGGGGTCGCGGTGCAAATACACCTCACTCACATTAAAAAACATCTGGATGATTTATGCCTGTAATTGATGGATAAGTTCAACCAACCAAGTAGGTGAAACGGACAACGGTATTTTTAGTCGCAAGGTTTCATTTAATTGTAGCTCGACCATCGACGTATTACTCGATGCCGTCATCGCAACAGGAATAAAGGGTGACGTTGCGTTATCAATATTATTCGTTTGTAACTGCTTGCGGCGTAGACTTAAATATTTTGGGTTGAGATTTCGCTCAAGACAAAAAGCGGTGGCCGTTAAGCCGCTTTGTTCGTGCTCTGAAAAAAGGATTTGCCAGTCTGATTTTGTGCGTCAGTTCATAAAAGTACTCCTCGATTTAAAAGAAGTACGGTAAATGATATTTTATGTGGCAGATAGTATGTGGTTGGTTTTTCGCTTACGAATTAAATAACAAATATCTCCGTAATTTCTATTTTTTCTCTATGATAAATATCTATAATATCAATTAGATACGATAGAACGTCTCACTTTTACTTGAAAATATACGCAACTAACGTATACTCAGTATAATGAAACTGGTCTTCTTTGAAACGCCTCTATTTACACGATTATTGCCGGAATATTTAGACGATCAGGAATATAGGGCATTGCAGCTGGCCTTATTGGAAAACCCTCAAATGGGCGATTTAATGCCTGGTACGGGTGGTTTTCGTAAGGTTCGATGGAGAGATCCTAAACGAGGCAAAGGCAAGAGAGGCGGCCTTAGAGTGATTTATTATCACCTGACAGCTGACCACCAGATATGGTTTTTCACGCTTTATGATAAAGACGAAGTGACTGATTTAACCTCTGATGAAAAGAAGCAATTGAAACAGGCGATTCAGACGGAACTGGCAGCTAGGAGAAAAAGATAATGGCACGAAAAAATACAATTAAGAAACGTAAACTATTTGATGAGTTGATGGTTGGTGTTGAGTCCATGCAACATGAGCGTGAGGGTAAAATTACTCTGCGTACACATGAAGTTGATGAACTGCCGCCACTAAATATTGATGCTGACTTGATTCGTGAAACGCGTGAGCAGTTACATGTATCACGTGCTGTCTTTGCTCGTCGACTTCGAGTTTCTGTTCGCACGCTTGAAAATTGGGAGCAGGGAAGAGCAAAACCAAATGCACAAGCAGCTGCATTAATTATGATGGTACGTCAGTTTCCTGATACGTTGGATAAGCTCTCATCATTAAATAGCAAGAATGCAGCGGCATAGCTTGTGGCCAATTCGTGACCGACTCATGAGTAAAAGAGGGGAGTTATGAGGAAGTCGAAATTTTATAAAATAAAAATACTATTTATAATCATGCTCTTAGCTCCTTACAGTTCCCCTACAGATGCACTATTTGGGTTCGAGTCCCACCCTCTCCGCCAAATTTGAAAAGGTTATCTGAGCAATCAGATAAGCTTTTTTTACATCTGAAGAAGACTAAATTATCATATGCTTAAAAATTACCCGAGAACGATTAATCATCTAAAATAATTATGACCTCTGTCAGCCATAAAAAAGATACCAACACTTCAAATGACATTGAGGTGAGCGCCGATCATTTTATTATTAAAAATGGTATTGAGTATTCAGGTACACATTTACTGCTCGACTTGTGGGGCGCGTCGCATTTGGATGATCTCGCTTACATCGAAAAAGTATTACGTGATTGCGTTACTGCGTGTGACGCGAATTTGTTGCACATTCATTTACATCACTTTTCTGAGAGTGGCGGTATTTCAGGGGTGGCAGTGCTTGCGGAATCGCACATTAGTGTACACACTTGGCCAGAACGCAACTATGCCGCTTTTGATGTGTTTATGTGTGGTGCTGCCAAGCCATTAAATACCATTGCAATTTTGCAAGATGCGTTTACACCAGACGAGTTGCAAGTTAAAGAAATCTTGCGCGGTCACCAAAATAAGTCATAAAAATTAAAATAATGAACGCACCCTCCTTCAAATTATCCTTACGCCAACACGACTTCATTCTTTTTGCCATTATGGGGATTTTGGCGGGTTGCGGTCTGATCTATGAGTACCTGTTATCGCATTATGCCGGACGAGTTTTAGGCGCAGTTGAGCAAGTTATTTTCGCCATGATTGGCGTCATGATAGTTTCCATGGGTTTGGGTGCATTTGCTGCGCGTGTTTTTAAATCCTACTTTAATGCATTTGTCTGGCTTGAGGTCAGTATTGCTTTGATTGGTGCGACTTCAGTTTTAGTGTTAGCTGCAACGACGGCGCTGGCCAACATTTTGCCGCAAATCTTAATGGAAACTTTTTCCATGCCGCCGGATTTACTGCCGGTAGGGGGCTTGATTGCCTGGGCGCATAAAATCGCTTCGATCATGCCGTATGTTACGGGCTTTGTGTTGGGCTTTTTAATAGGCATGGAAATTCCTTTGATTGCCAGTATGCGTGAAAAAATTTATGGTGAACATATCGAGCACAATACAGGCTCGGTGTACGGTGCCGATTACATTGGCGCGGGAATTGGCGCAGCACTTTGGGTGTTGTTTATGCTCAGTTTACCGCCGACCATTGCTGCGGTGATCACTGCCAGTGTTAATTTACTGGTTGGCTTATTATTCTATTTTATTTATCGAAAGCGGATTCGTTTAGGCGTGTGGGTGGTGGGTGCCCATATTTTTGTGGGGGCGATCATTACCTTGATTGCTTTACATGGTACCGATTGGGATAACGCCATGGAAGATTTACTTTATAAAGATAAAGTTATTTTCAGTTACAACACCAAGCATCAACATGTCACTATTACTGAACGTATTATGGATCCGACCAAACCAAAAATCATTTCCATGTTCATTAATGGTCGTTCACAATTTGCTAGTAATGATGAGGTCATTTATCACGCCATGTTGGTTGCACCGGTGATGCATGCCGTACCACGTCATGACAATGTGTTAATCATCGGCGGCGGTGATGGCTTGGCCTTACGGGATGTATTACGTTGGCAACCACAATCGGTAGATTTGATTGATATTGATGCTGCGATTGTTGAATTTTTTACCGAGCCTCATATTAAAAATGGTAAAGTGATCAATCAGTTCCTCCTGGATTTAAATCAACATGCCTTTAGTGATGCTCGAGTGCATACGCGCTTTGGCGATGCATTTTTAAAGGTAGATGAGCTGATCAAAGAGCAGCGTTTATACGATGTCATCATTGTGGATTTACCCGACCCCAGTCATCCCGATTTGAATAAACTTTATTCTGCGCGATTTTATGCCAAGCTAAAAACTTTACTGACGGGAGATGGGGCGATGGTGGTTCAATCAACCTCGCCGTATCATGCTAAAAACACCTTCTTGTCCATTGGCAAAACTATTCACTATGCAGGCTTTAAACATGTCGAACAGTATCACCATAATGTGCCAAGTTTTGGTGAATGGGGTTGGGCCATAGCGACGAAAAATGGGCTATCTGCCAAGGCTAGATTGATGTTAAAAGATAAACTGGAAGTGGATGATAGCTGGTCGACCAAGGGAGTTTTACTTGCCGCATTTGAATTTAATCAGCACTTTTTTGACCTTCTTGACAGTATCAAAGTTAATAGAATCAATAACCAAGCGGCCTATCAGTACCACAAAGCGGACTGGGAAAAGCAACAGGGCATATACATTATCGAAAAATGATTGACATAATATGTCGTCAAGACATATTATGTCATAACGTTGATTATCGGAGGAAACATGAGCAACAAGACGTTAAAGCAATTAATCAAGGATTTGACAGAAAAGCCCTTATCAGATGGCACTCAACTTTCAATTGAAATGTTTGATGGCGAAAATACAGTGGCCTGCATTAAAGTCGAAGATCGGGAAGAATTTCCTATCTACATGACGGTCGATGAAGGACAAATACTCTGTATCAGCTATCTGTTTGGTGATGAGCAAGTAGATCCAGATAAACGTGCCGCCATGGCTGAAGCCATGTTGATCATGAATGTGTCCATCCCATTATCGGCGTTTTCTAAAATTGGTGATCAATACATTATGTTTGGTGCGCTTTCGCCCAAAGCCAGTATTGACGAGTTATTACATGAAATCGAACTACTCAGTGACAATGTGCTTGAAGCCATTGAAGCAGTAGAAGATTACTTAAAGGAGGCTGCGTAAAGCCATGAGTATATTTAAAAAATTATTAACCGCAGTACGCGGTGGTGCAACGGAAGCCGGTGAAGCCATCATTGATTCACAAGCGATCCGCATTTTAGAACAGGAATTACGCGATTCTAAAAAAGCACTGAATGATGCGAAGACCGGTTTAACTTCCATCATGGCAGAAAAGATGGGGGTTGATCGCAAGGTGAAAGAACTCACCGCGAAAATTACCGAACATGAAGGCTATGCCATTGCCGCAATGAATAAAGGTGACGATGCTTTGGCTTTAGATGTCGCAGAAAAAATTGCAGAGTTTGAACATGACTTAACCATTCAACAAGGTATTCGTGATGGTTATGAAACGAAAGTAGTTAGTTTGAAAAAAATGATTCGTCAAACTGAACGCAATATTCAAGCAATGGATCGTGAAGTATCGGTAGTAAAAACAACGGCTAAGGTACAAAAAGCCAATGAATTAGCGTCGTCTAAGTTTTCGGGTTCCAATTCTTCTTTGCGCAGTGCAACCAATTCATTAGAACGGATTAAGGCACGTCAACAACAAAAAGAAGATCAAGCAACTGCGGCAATGGATCTTGAAGGCGAACAGGGCGGCGATGATTTACAAGCACGATTGAAAAGTGCTGGAATTGTAGACTCCGGTAGCTCAGGCTCTTCTATTTTAGATCGTTTAAAAAAGCAAAAAGCGAATAAATAAGCATGGGAATGTTTAAATCAATGTTTGGTGGTGGCGATAAGTCAGCCCCGCCTGCCCCCATCGAATCGCCAAAAGATTTACATGTAGGCGATATGCTTAAAATGGAATTTGCAGAGCAAGTACTAATTTCTGCACAAACCTTAAAAGTGTCTGAGCAAGAGTTCTATGACATCAGTACGGTTGAGGATTGTAAAACCGTTTCTATTATGAGCGGTGCAGATCAACAAGTTCGATTATCCACCAGCAGCGTTAATCCAGAACGTCCTCTCGAAGTGGCGATTTCAATATTGCCGGAAAAGGTTTTTGATATTTTTAAGCGTAAACAGTTTGTCGCGATTTTTGATGAACCGGATAATACCAACCATCGTTTAAAAAGCATCGCCAATTTAAACGAGTTGAATGAGTTACAAGGTTTTGTCGGCAAGTCTTATTTTCAGGAACGCACCAACGAAGCCTATCGCAGTAAAAAAGATTGCCGTGATAATAACTTGTCCGAATCGGACTGGGCTGGTTTTGATTATAAATTAATGGTGACAGATGACAGGCTTCATGCAATTCGTATTGAAGTGTATGACGGTGGTCGTACCGATGTTTATTTAATTGCCTATTTACCCTTAAGCAAAGTTGAAGAGTATTTTCCTGCGTAATTGTAATTAATCATGGTAACGAAGAAAAACACACCCGCTCGTTGGTCACAATCAGACAAAAGTCTACGTGCGGTTCAGGTTATTTTTGAACTAGGATTAGAACAATCCAGAACCTTACGCATTAACGCGATTGAACAAGATCTAAGTCCTTCGGATTACATTCGTGAAATCATCGGCTTACACCGTAAAAAACCCATACGACCTCGGTTAAGTATCAGTCTATCAAATGAAGATTATCAAATACTGGCTGACCGATATGATTTAACCGCGGATAAAAAAGAACAAATCCGTGAAAAAATAAAAGAAGAACTTCTCACAACCACCAAGAAATAAGCCCCTCTGGCTATAGTATTAAAGGCGTATCTGTTAGGCTAAATCATGCATTTTATAGTACGTTACTTTAAAAATAGAAATCGATTAAAAATAGGAATTCAGCATAATTTAATACATTCCATCATTCATTCAGTCTTGTTGTTAAGTGTCGTTTTTGCCTTGCACATCGGCTTAATGATGTTTTATGAAGGCTTGAGTTTTGGGGATGCGACGTGGCTTACCTTTACCACCGCCACCACGGTCGGCTATGGTGATATTTCAGCCAGTACCACGCAAGGACGCTTTGCCACTGTTTTTCTTATTTATCTCGGGGGTATTTTTATCTTAGCCAAAGTGGTCGGTGATTATTTTGATTACCGCCTTGGGGTACGAGACAAAAAAACCAAAGGTCATTGGAGTTGGAATATGCAAAATCACATCGTTATTCTTAACAGCCCCACCCATTCAGGGGAGCGTTATTTACAACGACTCATAAAACAATTTAGGGTGTCGGCTAATTATAAAGACACAGAGATCTATTTATTAACTCGCCAATTTCCGCAAGGCTTACCCGACTTTATTACTCAACTGGATAACGTGGTGCACTACAACGGTGACCCCAGTAATCCTCAAGACCTGGAAGCCGTCTGTGTAGCAAACGCCAGTGATATTATTGTGTTGGCGAAAGATGAAAATGATGAAAGTTCAGATGGACGTACTTTTGATATTTTACATCGTTTAAAAGATTTAAAGGTCGATGCTACGGTACTTGCCGAATGTGTGGATGATAAAAATCGTAATCGATTAGAAATGGCTGGGGCGAATATTGTGATACGACCGATCCGCGCTTACCCGGAAATGATCGTGCGCGCATTTGATGCCCCCGGTTCAGAACGCATCATTGAAAATATGTTTAACAGTAAAGACGATGAATATCGACGCTATGATATTGAAATAAAAGACATGAGTTGGAGTGATATTGTGACGCGTTTAATTAAGAATGATGTCGGCATTGCGGTTGCTTATATAGAACGCGATAGTAATAATATGGTGTATAACCCACCGGCACATACAAAACCGGACATACAAGCATTAATAACCATTAGTAAGGATAATAATGTGCACACGAATGATGACGTAAAAAAACTGGTTTCATAGGAGAGGGAAATGAAACGAAATAATTTAAGGATATTTAAAACTCTTATAGCACTGCTGTTATTAAGCAGTTTCCTATCGGGTTGCAGTAATCGTTTTGAAGAACAATTACGTGGCAATCATAAAGTGGTGTCTTCCAGTGTCAGCTATTTGAAAGAGCAATTGGATGCAGGGCAATTAACCAATGGTTTACTCATTAATAAATATGCCAATACGTTAGGGCAAATAAAACCAGATTATGCGGATATTGCATCTTTACTCAAACAAGAATCAACCTCGCAAGGTAAAGCGTACAACGCACTAACAAAACGTTTAGCCTCGGTCAATCTTGTGCCGGACAGTCGGGAAGAGGCCGCAGGCGTACTAAAAGAATTGCAATTAATTAATGCCGCGGCAGATCTTCATGAATTTAATAATGGCCTTGCTGACGTTGTAAATACTCTGGCTTCTTTGTCTGATGGTCAACTAGCAGTGATCAATGTACCCGCATCACAACGCGAAAGTGCACAGCAAACCAATGCGCTGGTCGGCAATCCTGCTTACGGCAGCTGGCGACAAAATAGCAGCGGCACCTCTTTTTGGGCATGGTATGGCATGTATTCCATGTTCAGTAATGTGACGGGTATGAATCGTTATTCTTATGGTGGCTGGGCATCGCGGCCACATTACAGTTATTACGGTAATTATGGTCGTAACCGTTGGGGTTCAAGCAGTGATGTAAATCGAAATTATAATTTAAGTCGACGTAATCCAACTCGCTATAACAAACCCAGTGCAGCAACGCGAACACGTTATGCAACTAGCTCAAAACGTTCATCCAGCTTTGGCAGAGGGTCTTCCTCTAAATCCTCATCACGTAATAGCTCGTATGGTTCTAGTAGTCGTAGCTCCTCATTTTCGAGTTCACGTGGCTTTCGCTCAGGCAAATAAGGAGACAAAAAAATGTTAACGGAATATATTAATGTCGATGTCGACCTGGCGCTTTATTACCTGGTAGATTTTTTAATTGCAGTGGCCTTGCTCAGTGCCATGCGTTATCTTTCCGGCTTGGTGGGTAATGTGTCGGCCACCAAAGAAATTTCACATAGTGACAATAAAGCTTTTGGCATCTCACTGGCCGGTGCCATGATTGCTGTTAGTATTATGTTAATGGGTGTCGTTTCGGGTGATGCCGGTTATAACTTAGCCAATGAAGCCATTACGGTTATTTCATTTGGTGTCATGGGTATCGCATTAATGTGGCTAACCCGTATCGCGTTTGATCGACTTTCTTTCCCCGGTTTATCCATTCATGATCAAATTATGAAAGGCAATATGGCCGCCAGTATTATTGATGCCTGCAATATGATTGCAACTGCGATTATCATTAAAGCGGCGATGGTTTGGGTAGATGGTGATATGACAATGGCCATGCTCGCAGTGGTTGTTAGTTTTATCGCATCTCAAATCATCATGGCTCTGGCCACCCTATACCGCGTAAAAGTTTACGAAAAACGTCATACAGGTGGTCAATTACATAACGCGATCGAAGACAATAATGTTGCACTCGCACTGCGTTTCAGTGCCTACCGCATTGGTATTGCCATTGCTGTTAGCGCAGCTTTTACCGCAGTGGACTATGACGGTGATGACTTCATGTTGGTCTTTATATTGTGGTTTGCTATTGCCTTGGTGTTATTTGTTTTATTAACCTTAATCGCCATCGTGATCCGTCACGGTGTTTTACATAAGGTGAATATCGCTGAAGAAGTGGGTGAGCAAGGCAACATTGCAGTCGGTGCGATTGAAGGCAGCATTTATATTGTTGTTGGTTTATTACTGGCCGGCCTCATTGGAGCATAAATAAAAAAAATCTTTTTTATTACCACTATCGTTACATAGCGTGGTTTTCTTAAAGGCACAACATAGTAAATATGTTGTGCCTTATGATTTTTACTCTGTTGTTTTTTAACCCGAAATATATCTCACTCCAATGAAATTATCCTCACGCATACAACTTGTTATATTTATTGTCATCGCTTTTATTATCGATTATTTACCGTTCGTTAATTTACCTTTTTTATGGAGCGAAACTTTTTTCCATGAAATTAGTCATGGCCTTGCGGCACTTTTAACCGGCGGTTCAATTCAAACTATTACCCTCAACTTTAATGGTTCTGGCGTTTGTACTACCCACGGCGGTTCATCTTTTATCATCAGCTTTGCAGGTTATGCGGGCAGTGCATTGTGGGGCTTGTTGATTTATCGGGTTGCCAGTAGCTTGTCGCAAAACAGTGTTAAGTGGATGGCCGGTATGATGATCGCAATGCTGCTCATTACCTTGCTGTTATGGGCGCGCGATCTACCTACCATTATGATACTGGCCATTTTATTATTGATGTATGCCATGCCGCTGTATAAATCATTGTGGTTTAGTGTGAAATTCTTCATCCAGTTAGTGGGGATATTTGTTCTGCTCGACGCTATTCGCAGTCCATTATATTTATTGGATGGTCGAGATTTGGGGGATGGTGCAAGTTTAGCCAGTCAGGCTTTTTTGCCTGAAATATTCTGGGTGGCATTATGGTTTGTAATCGCCGTAGCGTGTTTATACAGCTTATGGCTTTATCCAAAAAGAACAAATGACGCGAAGGGCGAGGTGCAGGGAAGCACCGAGTAATCCCAGCCTCGGCAACTGCTCCTGCATTATTCTCGACAATTGCTCCTCGATAACT
>JAGLTQ010000231.1 GCA_023135195.1 Gammaproteobacteria bacterium
AGAGTTGAAGGACGTGAGTTAGCGGGTTTAGTAAAACGTGTAGAAACAATTATTATTCCGGTTTTACCTTCACCCATTGATATTCGCGCAGGTGCAAATTTTATAAAGGAACTATTAACCAGCGCACGTGTTTCACGTAAAGAAACAAAAGTTGCTGTAGTTGCAAATCGGGTTCGTGAAAACACCTTAAGTTATCACGCCTTATACGCTTTTCTTAAAAGTTTAAAAATTCCTTTTATTACTACGCTACGTGATACGCAAAACTATATTCATGCTGAAGACAAAGGTGTTGGAATCTTTGAAATGGCGCCATCAAAAGTGTGGCAGGATTTAGAACAGTGGGATCCATTAATTAAATGGTTAAGAAGTAAACGTAGTCGTGCTTCCTGAAAAATAAACTATACTATGAGTGGTGCTTGTAAAAAGGAATATAACTAATGCGGATTATTAATATTATTGTTGTGGCTTTAATGCTGTCGGCTTGTACCTCAATGGTCAATGTTGATTACGACAAAAATACTAACTTCAATTTATATAAAACATATCGTGTTGATAACAAACCGGTAAGAGTCACTGGTGATACCCGTATCAACAGCCCTTTCATGCAGCAACGGGTAGTGAGCGAGCTTCAAGCAGTATTAACAGGTAAAGGTTTTGAAAATTTAAATAATAAACCAGATCTGGATATTAAGTATTTTCTTGATATTAAACATGATATCGAAACTCACGATTCCGGGATGGTATCAATTGGAATCGGTACATCAAGTCGTCATTCCGCAATTGGTTTTGGTTTTAATGTTCCTATTGGGGAAACAACAAGTATAGATTTACTGGTATTAACGATTGATGTGGTATCAACAAAGTCGAAAGAACTTATTTGGCGTGGTTCGCTGGGTTATCATTTGTATGAAGGTGCAACGCCGGAAACATATACAAAGCTGGTAAAAGATCTGGTTGCGGAAATATTGAAAGAATTTCCACCGAAATAAACTGTGAAAAATTTATGTGCAACTTTTAAGCCCATCTTTTAAGGTTGGATAAATAAGTTCAATTTCCAATTCATTAAGCATTTTTGAATTATCCATTTGTCTTGATTCTTTTAAATAAGACAACATGCCTTTACTAATTGTTTTTTCAGCTTCATCCCAGTCAACCAGTGGTGGTCGGGGTAAGTTACAAAAATCGGCAATGGTATTAAAGTACTCAGTCATGTTGCTGTTTGTGCCATCACTTACATTATAAATTTCTCCCTCAGCTTTTTCACTTGCGGCAGCAACACAGACCTGAGCCAAATCATCTGCATGAATACGATTTGTTTGTGGAGAAAGGTTTTCATGAAGCATAGGGATTTGATCTTTTAGCCGTTGCAGCGGAAGACGTTCCGGTCCGTAAATTCCACCTACGCGTAGAATAGTAATGGGAACTGCCTTTTGCTCACCCCATTGTTGTAACTGTTGTTCTGCATGATAACGGCGTTTTGCGCGATCCACCTGGGGATTAACGGCTGTCTGTTCATTAATGAGTTCACCGCCGTGATCACCGTAAACGCCTGAAGTACTTATATAAATGAGATGAGTAGGCAAATGCTCTGCGTCTAAATTTTCCAGAAAATGGGTCATACGGCTATCTTTTTGCCCCGTAGCGGGAGGCGGGGCAAAATAATAAAGTAAGGACTGTTTGCTGGGCAGATGTCGTAGGCTTTCAGGATCATCGAGATCAGCCTGACATGTATGAATATGCTGTTGGCGAAATAAATCTATTGAGGATTCACTACGAGCTAGGGCAAAGACTGATTTTGATGCCTTTTTCCAGATTTTTGCCACACGCAGCCCTATATCACCACATCCAATGATAAGTACATGTTTAAAAGGTTTATCTTTGTCAATCATTAGGGGATAATTCCGCGTCCAAAATAAAGTTGAGTATTTTAATGAGTTATTCAGTACGTATCGAGTCTAGTGACCACACTTTTAAAGTTGATGAAGGGGAGTCTGTTCTCGATGCCGCACTTCGTCAAAGTATAGCATTGCCTTATGGTTGTCGAGGCGGTGGCTGTGGTGCCTGCAAAGGTCAATTACTTGAGGGTACGGTTTCTTATCCTGATGGTTTGCCCGGTGGCTTATCTGAAGATGATCATAACAAAGGTTATGCGCTGTTTTGTAAAGCTGAACCAACCTCAGATCTACTGATTAAATCAAAAGAAGTTAAAGCAGCAGATGAGATAAAGGCAAAAATATTGCCTTGTCGTGTTCATAACAAAGTACAACTAAACCATGATGTTGTTTTAATAAAACTTCTGTTGCCAAAGACAGAACGTTTACAATTTTTTGCTGGTCAGTATATTAATTTCCTGCTTAAAAACGGAAAGTATCGCAGCTTCTCTTTAGCGAATGCACCGCACGATGATGAATTTATAGAATTACATATCAGACATATACCAGACGGCGAATTTACTGGTGCTGTGTTTGATGAAATGAAAGAAAAAGACATGCTTCGAATAGAAGGTCCTTTTGGTAATTTTTATTTACAAGAAGAATCTGAGCGCCCGATTATTTTAATGGCAGGTGGAACTGGTTTTGCTCCAGTAAAAGCTATGATCGAACATGCCTTAAAAGTTGGATTAGAGCGATCTATACATCTGTATTGGGGAGTGAAAGCAAAAGAAGATTTATATATGCATGAACTTGCCCGGTCCTGGACTAAGCAAAACCCACTCATTCGATATACACCGGTATTATCTGATCCTGAAAAAGAAGATAACTGGAGTGGTCGCACCGGATACGTTCATACTGCAATAATGGAAGATTACCCTGATTTAAGTCAGTATGAAATTTATGCATCGGGTCCGCCTGTTATGGTTTATGCGGGTCGAGATGAGTTTGTAAAAAATAATTTGGACCTGGAACATTACTATTCGGATGCTTTTGAATACCAAAAAGACTAACTATTTATGTGTTAATTATTAAGGTGACGCAAGGCTAAAGAGTAGTCTACACTGTCGTTAATGCACGATAATAATAAATTCCTTTCATCTACCCGTTGGTCAATTAGTTATATTGTATTAATTCCTGTCATTGTTTGTATCATTGTTGTCTGGAATGCACTTCAACGTATTAAAGAGTTTGAACAGTCCCATTACCAGATAGCTGAATCAAGTACTGCAGTCGTTGCAAATGCAATAAGTAAGCGCATCAGTAATCAACGCCGTCTTCTCAGAATTTTTGCTAGTCATGAGAGTGAGTTAATTTATCGTTTGGCAGTATCTCCCGATAATATAGTATTAAAAAAACAGTTAGATAAGAAAGTAGAAGAAGCCTTCCCGGATTTCTTTGCAGTCTCTGTTGCAGATCAAAATGGTATTCCTT
>JAGLTQ010000232.1 GCA_023135195.1 Gammaproteobacteria bacterium
ATTTTGTTTAATATTCCGTAAGGTAGCACGTGAAATAGCTACAGCATCTGCTACGCCATGCAAACTACCGCGCATCAGAGTAATGTCTGCACTTTCAATAGCAATATCAGTACCACTGCCAATAGCAAAACCAACATTAGCTTGTGCCAAAGCCGGCGCATCATTTATACCATCGCCCACCATGGCAACTTGTTCACCACTATCTTGCAAACTTACAACCTTTGCAGATTTATCTTGCGGGAGAACTTCTGCAATAACTTCATCAACCCCAACTTGTTTTGCAACAGCGGCAGCAGTATGTTTATTATCACCAGTGAGCATCACAACTTTCATACCAAGATTTTGTAAACGTTTTATCGCATCAATTGAATCTTTTTTAACAGGATCAGAGACAGCAATAATTCCTTGTAGTTTTCTATCTACGGCAAGGTACATACTGGTACGTCCTTGTTGAGACAATTCTTGAGCCTTAGCTTTCAATAGAGAAATATCAACTTTATTATTTTCCATTAAACGTGCATTACCAAATAATATAGTTTGGCCTTCAATCACTCCGCTTACACCTTGTCCTGTTATTGCTTCAAACTTTTCCGCTTTAAGTAATGAAACATTTTTTCCTTTAGCATATTCAACTATTGCTGCAGCTAAAGGATGTTCTGATCCTGCTTCAATACTTGCACCCATTGTTAACAAACTGTTTTCTTCAGCACCTTCAGCAACCATTACTTCAGTAACCGCTGGTTTTCCTTCTGTCACTGTTCCTGTTTTATCTAGGACAATCGTTGTTAGTTTTCCTGCTTGCTGTAAGGCATCGCCATTACGGATTAAAATCCCCATTTCGGCTGCTTTACCTACGCCGACCATAATAGAGATAGGTGTCGCTAAACCCAACGCGCATGGACAAGCAATAATTAAAACCGTCATCGTTGTCACTAAGGCATAACCGGCAGCATTATCTGTAGCCAGATTAATCCAAATCAAAAAAGTAATAACACTAACAATTAATACCGTTGGAACAAAAATAGACGCAACCTTATCAACCAGTCGACCAATAGCAGGTTTAGTTGATTGAGCTTGTCTGACCATTTCAATAATTTGTGCAAGCACGGTATCTGTACCAATACGTTTAGACACAAATAAAAATGTGCCACTGGTATTAATCGTTCCGGTTGAGACTTCATCACCGATATTTTTCTCAACCGGCATTGGTTCGCCCGTTAACATTGATTCATCAATACTTGAATGACCCTCAATAATAATTCCATCTACGGCTATACGCTCACCGGGACGAACACGTAAGGTTTCATCTAACCCCACTTCACTAATTGAGATATCTATTTCTTTGCCATCACGTAATATGCGTGCAGTTTTTGGCTGCAAGCCAATTAAACGTTTAATTGCTTCACTGGTTTTTCCTCGTGCTTTCATTTCCAGTGCCGAGCCAAAATTAATTAAACCAATAATAATTACCGCAGCCTCGAAATAAGCATGCCGCGCTAAACTGGGGACACTGTCAGGGAATAAAACAATGACAAAAGAATAAATACAGGCGGAGCCCGTACCTAAAGCTATCAAGGTATCCATATTGGCGTTATGCACGCGGAATGATTTCCAGGCACCGGTAAAAAAATGTCTACCTGAGTAGTACATAACAGCAAGGGTTATCAGGCCAAGCAATAACCAGGTAAGTTGACCATTTTCAGCATCAATTTCAGGGAAAAATCCCGTCATACCACCAATAAATAGAGGTATGCCAACAAGTGCGGCCACTCCGGCCTTTCTTAATAATGCTCGATAATAAGTAAACTCAGCCGCTTCTTTCTCGGCTTCTTCCTCATCACCACCTTTTAATTCTGCGGCATCAAAACTAGCCAACTTAACTGCGCGAATGACATCGGCAATATCCATATTGCCCTTCACATTTGCAGTGTGTTCTGCAAAATTAACCGTGGCTTCTTCCACACCTTCGACGGAATTTAAGGCTGTTTCCACAGAGGCAACACAGCCGGCGCAACTCATTCCACCAATTGATAATCGATAACTATTCATTTGAAAATTTGTTCCTAAAAAGCGTTATTAATAGGGGGCTAAAAATAACTAAAACGACGATATGCATCAGACAATGCTAGACTCAATAT
>JAGLTQ010000024.1 GCA_023135195.1 Gammaproteobacteria bacterium
AGATGCAGAAAAGATTACTACGGTTACAGAAGCGGTTAATTACATTAACGCTAACGGCTAATCCCGCTGAATCGTAATATGAAACCGCACCATTATGCAGAAATGCATTGTGGTAGCGGTTTTTTATTTTCTGCCATTATAAAATGACAGCAAATAATAAATTTAAGAATAAATAACATAATGTTGAGAATAGATAATGTCTAATCGTCGTGTAGTTGTAACAGGTATGGGAATGCTTTCTCCGGTAGGTAATACAGTTGAAGAAAGCTGGAAGAATATTCTTGCAGGTAAGAGTGGTGTTGAGACTATTAGCGCTTTTGACGCATCTGCTTTTGCTACGACGTTTAGTGCATCCGTTAAAAACTTTGACGTTACCAGCATTATGTCTGCAAAAGATGCGCGTAAAATGGATTCGTTTATCCATTATGGTATCGCAGCAGCAATAGAAGCGATTGAAGATTCGGGTATCGAAGCAACTGAAGAAAATGCGTATCGCATTGGTGTTTCAATTGGTTCGGGTATCGGTGGTTTAGGTACCATCGAAACTAACTACGAAAAATACTCTAAAGGTGGTCCACGTAGACTGTCTCCATTCTTAATTCCAGCCTCAATAATCAATATGATTTCAGGTAATTTATCTATTCGTTATGGCTTTAAAGGTCCTAACTACGCAATTACAACCGCATGTGCAACAGCAACCCACAGCATTGGTGATGCTGCACGGATGATTGAACATGGAGATGCTGATGTAATGATTACGGGGGGGGCTGAAAATGCGACAACGATTTTAGGTTTAGGTGGCTTTGCTGCAGCACGTGCATTGTCTTCACGTAATGACGATCCCGCTACTGCAAGTCGTCCATGGGATAAAGATCGAGATGGTTTTGTGCTTGGTGATGGTGCTGGTGTTATGGTTATCGAAGAGTACGAACATGCAAAAGCACGCGGCGCAAAAATTTATGCTGAAGTGTTAGGCTTTGGTATGAGTGGTGATGCATATCATATGACAACACCATCAGTAGGTGGTGAAGGTGCAAGCCGTTGCATGAACAATGCAATCAATGATGCGGGTATTAATCCTTCTGACGTTGATTATGTAAATGCACATGGTACTTCAACTCCAGCAGGCGATATTGTAGAAGTACAAGCCGCAAAATTAACCTTTGGTGATCATGCTAAGAAGTTAGCCATGAGTTCAACTAAATCAATGACAGGTCACTTGCTCGGTGCAGCAGGTGGTATTGAAGCCATTTTCTCCGTTCTTGCTATTAGAGATCAGGTTGCTCCACCTACTATTAATATCTTTAATGTCGATGAAGGTTGTGATTTAAACTTTGTACCAAATACACCGCAAGAAATGAAAATTGATGTTGCAGTATCAAATTCATTTGGTTTTGGTGGCACAAACGGTACCTTGGTTTTCCGTAAAATATAAAATCTTAATTTACCGCCAAGACACAGAGAACGCCAAGTTTTTTATTGATTAAGCTTCAGCGCTCTTTGTAGGTTGGACTTCTACCCCCATATTTTATTTTTATTGTGGGCACTACGAGTCCAACGCGGTGACAGTAAAGGAATATAAGTAATCGAATAACACAGTTATGCCGTATTCCAAACCAAGCTTTAAATCCAACGGGCTAAAAATATATAGCCAACAAGGCCAACAAAACCTGTTGGCTCTGCATCAATCCAAACCTGAGCGTTATCCCTTTCTACTTGAAAGTGTCGCACGATCTGACTCGCATCAATTTGATATTCTTTTTGCCTTTCCTCAAGAAACCTTAACTTTATCAAACGAACATAAATTAAAGGGTTACTCTAATATAAGTGGTAATGATTTTTTAAGTAATCTAAGTAGTTGGTGGAAAGGAAAATGTAACAATTCTATTGAATGTGAAACATTACCTTTTTCTGGAGGTTGGTTTTTATATTTAGGTTATGAATTAGCACAACAGATTGAACCACAACTAAAGCTGAAAAAGTCATCAACAGCAATTGCTTATGCAACACGTATTCCCGCTGCTATCATTTATGATCATAAACAAGATTGCACATATTATCTAAGTGAAGAAAACTTTGACTATCTTGAAGCATTAAAATCAGATGCTGAGCAGTCGGCTACTCTAAAAGTAAATACATCAATAGAGCTAAAGAATATTCAAGAAGAAGATGAAACGCTCTATCTAAACTCAATTAAAAAAGTAAAAAAATATATTATTGATGGTGATGTTTTTCAGGCTAATCTTTCCAGGCTTTGGAAAGTAGAAAATGTTAATGATGTTACAGCTGTCGCTCTTTATCAAAAATTACGAGAAACAAATCCAGCCCCTTTTTCTGGTTTAGCCGTTCATAATGATTTTTCTATAATTAGTTCATCACCAGAACGTTTAATTAGTGTAAAAAAGGGTCGTACTGAAACACGACCTATAGCGGGCACTCGACGACGTGAAAAAGATAAAGCCAAAGATGCTGCACTGAAATCAGAGCTTATTGCTCACCCTAAAGAACGTGCTGAACACATAATGCTTATCGATCTTGAACGTAATGATTTGGGGCGTATTTGTATCCCCGGCAGTATTAAGGTGGATGAATTTATGGTGTTAGAGTCTTATGCTCATGTTCACCATATTGTTTCAAATATACACGGTCAATTAAAAGAGGGAATATTACCCGGTGCGGTCATTAAAGCTGTATTTCCAGGGGGAACGATAACAGGATGTCCAAAAGTACGCTGCATGGAAATTATCTCTGAACTTGAGCATGAAGCCCGTGGTGCATATACAGGTTCAATGGGCTATTTGAATCATAATGGTGATATGGATATAAATATATTAATTAGAACAATCACTCTGGAAGATAATACACTGTCTTTTCGTGCTGGTGCAGGACTGGTGGCTGATTCTGTCGCTCAATCTGAGCTAGAAGAAACGCGTCATAAAGCACGTGGAATGTTACTTGCATTGCAATAATATATTAATTATATGACTGATACTCTTATAAATGGTGAAATAAAAAACACGATCAGTGTTCTTGACCGTGGTTTACAGTATGGTGATGGTTTGTTTGAAACCATGGCGGTGTGTAATGGGAAAATTTCTTTATGGGATGCACATTGGGAACGATTAACTTATGGTTGTAAACAACTTTCAATGCCTTTACCTGATAAAGAAACCATAGAAAAAGAAATAGATTTAATTTGTGATAAAAATAAAGATCAAATAAAATATATTATTAAGTTAATTGTGACACGAGGCGAAGCAGAGCGGGGTTATCGTTTTTCAAATGAACAAAATATAACGCGAATCCTCACTAGTCATTCATGGCCAGATTACCCAAAAGAATACCAAACAGAAGGGGTTGCAGTTCGTTATTGTGAAACGACTTTATCCGAAAATAAAAGGCTTGCCGGGATCAAACATCTTAATCGACTCGAGCAAATATTGGCGAGAAATGAATGGGACTCTGATGAATTTCAGGAAGGTCTGATGTTAACAATATCCGGGGATGTTGTTGATGGTACGATGAGTAATATTTTTGCAGTTAAAGATAATATTATCTTTACACCGAGCCTGACATTATGTGGGGTGGCTGGCGTTATGCGAAAAACAATAATCAATCTTTCTAAAGATTTGGGTATTTCAATTTTCGAAAAGACCTTTACTAAGAGTGAACTTGAACAGGCAGATGAATTGTTTTTAACAAATAGTTTGTTTGGAATATGGTCTGTTAGGAAAATTGCTAAAACACGCTTCACCAAGGTTGGTGAAGTAACAAAAAAACTTCAGGAAGAACTCGTTAAAATCAGGTGCAAATGAAAAAATTAATAATAATTGGTGTTTTTGTCTCTTTAGTTTCATTTGTATGGATTTGGTTTTCATATCAGCAAACTCTTGATGATACTTTAACTATCAAAGTTGATGAACTTAGTTATTCTATTAAGGCGGGTAGTTCTTTATCTGCTGTTATTTATGATTTACATAAAAAGAAAATCATTAATCATCCTCGATATCTTCTTTTGTATGCACGGATAAATGGCCTTTCAAATAAAATGAAAACAGGTGATTATCGTTTAACTAAAAAACTAACAACAAAAGAGTTTCTTGATAATATTTTTACAGGGAAAGTAATTCAGTTTTCATTAACTATTATTGAAGGTTGGTCATTTCAGCAATTACTTGAGGTTGTTAATAAACATCCACAAATAAGACATACTATAGATAAACTTTCTAAAGAAGAGCTTATGGTGAAGCTTGAATTGGCTGGTACACATTACGAAGGTCAATTTTTACCTGATACTTACCATTTCCCCAAAAACCTCACGGATGTTGAATTTCTGAAGCGTGCTTATAGGGCAATGCAAGCTGTACTAAAAGAGGAGTGGGATGACCGAGCGGTAGGTTTAAGCTATAAAAATTCCTATGAAGCATTGATCATGGCATCCATTATTGAAAAAGAAACGGGACAAGCAAGTGAACGTGAACAAATTTCAGGGGTGTTTGTAAGAAGGCTGAAAAAACGAATGCGCCTGCAAACAGATCCAACGGTTATTTATGGCATGGGGGATAAATATAAGGGAAATATACGCAAACGAGATTTACTACGTGATACCCCTTACAATACTTATCGACGTCCAGGTCTACCTCCTACGCCAATAGCTTTACCAGGACGAGAGGCAATTCATGCAGCATTACATCCCGCAGATGGAGATGCTTTATATTTTGTAGCACGAGGTGATGGCAGTCATCAATTTTCTGCTACATTAAAAGAACATAATAATGCTGTTATAAAATATCAGTTGAAGGGGCGAGTAAAATCGTTCTCTTCTTATAAACATAAAAAATCAAATTAAAGATTATTAATATGAATAATGCAGTAACAAAAGGTCAGTTTATAACTGTTGAAGGCACGGAAGGTGTTGGTAAAAGCACTAACATGGCTTTTATTGAAGAGTGGCTAATAAAATCAGGAAAAGAGCTCATTGTTACACGTGAACCCGGTGGGACTGAATTAGGTGAAAAGCTACGCGCTGTTTTATTAGATGCTAAAGAACAATCTATGTGTGATGACACCGAGTTACTTTTAATGTTCGCAGCAAGAGCACAACATTTGCAAGAAGTAATACTCCCCGCATTAAATGCAGGGAAGTGGGTATTATGTGATCGCTTTACGGACAGTACTTATGCTTATCAAGGTGGTGGCCGCGGTATTAAAATGTCCAGCATTGCTGAATTAGAGCAATGGGTGCAAGGAGATCTCAGACCCGATATGACCTTTGTGCTCGATTTACCCATTGATATTGGCCTGGAACGTGCTGGTAAACGCAGTGCACCAGATCGGTTTGAACTGGAAAAACATGATTTCTTCAATAAAGTACGTGACACTTTCTTAGCCCGTGCAGCAGTTCAACCTGATCGTTACAGTGTAATTGATGCCTCACCGTCCATTAGTGACGTGCAACAATCTATTCAAGTCGTCCTTGAGAAAATGGTTTAACACATGTTTCCCTGGCAAACATCAATTTGGCAAAACCTGACTAAGAGTCAGGAAAACAAACGTTTAGCACATGGTTTGTTATTTCACGGTGCTGTCGGAATAGGTAAAAAAGCATTTGCAATTGAATTTGCACATTGGTTAATGTGTGAGCAACCTTTGCTTGATAAAGCCTGTGGCGAATGTAAATCGTGTCAATTAATAAAAGCTGAATCAAACCCTGATTTTATCAATATAAGCCCTGAAGAAGAAGGCAAAGCCATTAAGGTTGATCAAATTCGTGAATTAATTGAGAAATTGTCATTCACAAGTCACGGCAAGGGTTATCGTGTCATTATCATATCTCCAGCAGATGCTTTAAATATAAATGCCAGTAACAGCTTGTTAAAAACGCTGGAAGAACCACCAGCAAACACTATTTTGATCCTCATTACTGATAAGCCATCAAAATTAATGGCAACAATTCGTAGTCGTACACAAATGATACGTTTTGAATTGCCGGATGTAGAGCAGAGCATGCAGTGGCTGAGAGAACAAAATATTGAGAAATCTGATTTAGTCCTGAAATTAAGCGCTGGTGCCCCCTTAGCTGCCATTACCATGACAGAAGATGGAGGCTTGGAAATACGCGATAAACTTTTTAATAACTGGCAAGAACTGGCCAGGGGGAACGTAGATGCATTAGAAAGTGCATCAATGTGGATTAAGGATGGATTCAAGATTAAAGCAAACCTGCCGTTAAACTGGGTTAGTAGCTGGATATTAGACATGATTCGCATATTACAAGGTGGCCATGTTGATAGTATGGTTAATGTAGATTACGCTCAAACCTTGCAGAATTTAGCAGGACAGGTAGACTTGAAGTCGATATATAACCTGTTAGACAGATTGAACGATACGATACGTTTAAGCGATACGCCAGCCAATCAGCTGATGTTAATTGAAGGTCTTTTGTTACATTGGGCTGGATTGAAACGGTCGTAAATATTAATAAAATAATCTTAGGATATTGATTATGACAGCACCCGCAGGAAGACAAGGTATTTTGTCCCTGACAATCAAAGATAAGAGCGCGTTATACGCAGCTTATATGCCTTTCGTAAAAAATGGCGGTCTTTTTATTCCAACGAATAAAACCTATGGCTTAGGTGATGAAGTATTCATGCTTTTAACCTTAATGGAAGAAACTGAAAAACTTCCTGTTGCCGGTAAAATTGTTTGGGTAACACCAAAAGGTGCTCAAGGTAACCGGGCAGCCGGAATAGGTGTTCAGTTCAGTGATCAAGATGGTGGTGCGGCTCGAGCTAAAATCGAAACGTATTTAGCCGGTGCACTAAAATCAGATCGTCAAACACACACAATGTAATTGAAATACCAACAATAATTTTAAAGTCGGGCTCTTTAGCCCGATTTTTTGTTTAAATAAACGTCTGCAAAAACAATCTCCTTCAGGTAATGTATGATTGTTTTGTAGGTTCGAATTCATTCGAACGCGGTGTCAATTTTAACCTTTATTGTCATTTTTTACCTCTGCGTTCGACTAAAGTCGAACCTACGGTAGATACCTTAATTTCTCATATTATTTTAAAAGTGAAAAATATGTTTTTAATAGATTCTCATTGCCATCTTGATCGATTAGATCTGGAACCTTACGATAACAAGCTCTCTAATGCATTGTCATATGCCAATGAGGTTGGTGTAGGTCATATGTTATGCGTGTCTATTAATATGGAAAATTTTAAAGCAGTAATTGGAACAGCAAAAAAATATGATTTTATTTCAGCTTCTGTTGGCGTTCATCCTAATGAAACTGATGGATATGATCCGAGTGCAGATGAACTGATCGCACTCGCAGATGATAAAGATATTGTGGCTATCGGTGAAACGGGTTTAGATTATTTTCGTAGTGAAGGTGATTTGAAATGGCAACACGATCGTTTTCGTCGCCATATTACTGCCTCAAGAGAAACTAAAAAACCCCTGATCATTCATATGCGTGATGCGACAGAAGATACTTTACGCATACTAAAAGAAGAAAAAGCAGATGAAGTAGGTGGTGTCATGCATTGCTTTGTAGAAGACTGGGAAGTGGCACAAAAAGCTTTAGATTTAAATTTTGTGATTTCTTTTTCAGGGATTGTGACTTTTAAAAATGCCAAAGCACTTCATGAGGTTGCTAAAAATGTCCCCCAGGACAAAATGCTAGTTGAAACAGATTCACCTTATCTTGCTCCCGTTCCCTTTCGAGGTAAAAGTAATCAACCTGCTTATGTTGTGCATGTTGCAGAGAAAATAGCAGAGTTACGTGATATTGAGATAGAGAAGGTAGCTGAACTTACAACAGAAAATTATTTTAATTTGTTTGGTAAGCTTAATTAAGCATTTGGATTTCACCTGGTTTTGTAGGTCGGTCTTCAGGCCGACAGCATGCTAAAATGAGACTACACATCTAAGTGTAAAACGGTAGGGCTTTTGTTAACTACGATAGTATTTATTAATACTGTGTCGGCAATACCCTGCTATCTAAAGTTCTTTATTACCTATTTCTTTAAACTTTCTCAGTATACGACAACGACCTGATTTCAGTAAAACCTATAAATTTGTTTGAATAGTTTTTGGTCTCTTATTTTCATCTATTGATACATAGGTAAGCTCAGCTTCAGCTACTTTTTTTGCACTCTCCTTGCCACGTCCATCTTCAGCCATAACATCTAGTGTAATGCGAATTGAGGTATTTCCGATGTGCACAATATCAGCATAAATACTGACTAAATCACCTACGAGTACCGGTTTAATAAAAAGAAATTCATTTACTGCAACTGTGACAACACGGTTTCCAACGTATCTATGTGCTGCAATACTGCCTGCAATATCAACCTGAGACATAAGCCAACCACCAAAGATGTCACCTGAAGCATTTGTGTTTGAAGGCATAGGTAATACTCGAATTTCGGGCTGTTTTGTGATCTCAGTGGCCACGATATAGCTCAGTCATTTCTTTTTCGTATTTTTCATTTATTTTTGCTCGCTTGATTTTTAAAGTTGGTGTGATTAAACCATCTTCAATCTCCCAGGGTTTTAAAACAATATGAGCACGGATGATTTTTGCGTAACCTGGAAAAGCAACTAATTGTTTGTTGATCCTTTCAAGGAATATATTTTTAATTTTTTCTAATTCAAGGGATTTCTCTTCTATGGAAACTGAATGTGATGTGGCAAATTGTTGCCAGTTATTTTCTTCAATTGTAATTATCGCCGTTAAGAATGGTTTTGCTTCACCTATGACAATAACTTGCTCAAATAATGGATCACTACCAATTGCAAGTTCAATATCTGATGGTGGAACTTTTTCACCGTTAGATAAAACTATAATCTCTTTAATACGCCCGGTGATATAGATATGACCATTTTCAATTTTGGCTTTATCACCTGTATGAAACCAATCTTGCTCATCAATCACTTCTTTAGTGGCCTTTTCATTATTCCAGTAACCCAACATTACTGTCGGTCCTTTCACTAAAAGTTCATCATTTTGGCCTAATTTAATTTCTACATTGTCCATGACTTGACCAACACTAAAGGGATCGTTGTTATTAAGTTTATTTGTTGATACAACAGGACTGGTTTCAGTTAAACCATAACCCTGAGATATGGTTAATCCCAGCCCTATAAATGTTTTTGCTATTTCAGGAGATAGTGCTGCTCCCCCGGATACCGCTAGCTGAAGCTTTCCTCCAAGTTTTGCTAGTATCTTACCGGCTACTAATTTATTTAAAATTGGCCAGAATAATAATTTTGGATGCCAGCTTTCACGTTTTTGTTGTACTAAAAAACGGGACCAACCTACATTTACTGCCGCTTTAAATAAACCTTGAGCGATCGGAGGCTTTTTAGATAACTGGTCATGTATTTTATTATAAACCCGTTCAAAAATTCGTGGCACGGTTACTAAAACTGTTGGACTTATTGATATTAAATCTTCACCCAACTTTTCAATAGATCGAGCATATGCGACTTTAGCACCTGCGATCATAGGCATGTAATAACCCGCAGTACGCTCAAACATGTGTGATAAAGGAAGAAATGAAAGAAAAATATCGTCGGTATCAAAGTGTTCGAAAGTTGCTGCAGCATGGGCATTAGAAAAAATATTATTATGACTGAGCATTACACCTTTAGGACGGCCTGTTGTACCTGATGTATAAACTATTGTTGCTAGATCATTGGTATCAATATTTACCCGTTCAATTGTCTCAGTATAAGAGGGTAGCCATTTTTCGACTTGCTCTAAACGTGAATTATTGAATTCAGAAATTGATTTGTGAGTGATAATTCTTATAAGATCTTTAAGACCTTGTTTCTCAAATAGAGCTTCATCTTTAAGTAATGCTTTGCAACTGGATGGATCTTCTATGAAAAACACCTTTACGTTTGCATCTTCTAGAATAAAACGAATATTTTCCGTTCGATCATTGGTATAAATGGGAACAACTACTAGTCCTAAACTGTATGCTGCTTGATCAAAAACTACCCAGTCAGGGCAATTCTTCATCATAATGGCAACACGATCACCTTTAACCAAGCCTTCGTGTCGTAACGCGGTGTGCCATAACTCCACTTTTTTTGCGATATCATTCCATGTTAAATCTTTCCAGGCTTTATTGGATTCATCATAATAACGATATGCAACTTCATTTAATGAACGTTTAACGCGCTCAAAAAATAATTCAGACAGATTGCTTGCGGTTACCGGGGTAATATAATCTTGTTTTTTATTCATAATAAATTACTCAATCATAATTGTTTTCCAGCCTTCATCAGGTTTGAAACGAGGGCCATGAGTTTTCTCCAGGTTTTCTAATGCTTGTAATACTTTATCTTGTCCTCTATCTTTAACATACTGCAATGGTCCACCATGAAATGGTGCAAAACCAGTTCCAAAAATAATTCCTGCATCAATTAAATCTTTTGAGTTTGCAACATGCTCTCGTAAACACGCCATAGTTTCATTGATCATTCTTAATATAAGTCGATCTTCAATATCGCTAGCGGCAACATAGTTAACATTGGTTTTAGGGTTTACTTTTTTGCCTTTCTTGAAGGTATAAAATCCTTTACCTGTTTTTTTACCCAGTATTTTTTTATTCACCAGGTCACGTAAATGCTCTGATACAGTGATAGGCATAGAGTCAGCCAGGTTTTCAGCTACGTGCAGACATATATCGAGGCCTACAGTATCTGCTAATTCGATTGGGCCCATCGGCATGCCAAAGCCTAACGCAATTTTATCTATTACCGTAATAGGTACACCTTCTTCAAATAAAGTCACCGCTTCGGTTAAGTAAGGCATAAGAATACGGTTAACTAAAAATCCTGGTGTACTTGTAACAGGAAGAGGTAGTTTCTTTATTTTCTTTGTCAGGTTAGCTGCTACCTGTTGCGCTTTTTTACTGGTTTTTTCTCCGACCACTATTTCAACTAACGGCATTTGTGCAACAGGATTGAAAAAGTGTAAACCAACCAGCCGATCAGGCTTCTTTAATGCACCGGTTAATTGCTCAAGAGGAATGCTTGAAGTATTTGTTGCTATAATCGCAGTACGTTTTAGTTTAGGTTCTATTTCTTTGTATAAATTGCATTTAACTTCCGCATCTTCAAATATTGCTTCTATTACGACATCTGCTTTTACCAGCCCATTGCCTTTAATGTCTGGTATTAAACGATCTAACGCAGCATTTACTAATCTTTTTTGTTTAAGATGGCGTTTATACAATTTTGCGGCACGTTTTATTACTGCCGCTAATGTTTCATGACGTTGATCCTGAATAGTGACATCATAGCCTTGCATGGCACACCAGATAGCAATATCTCCACCCATAACACCACCACCTATAACATGAATATGATTTATTGTGATGGATTTATCTTTAGCTATACCTTTGAGTTCATCTGTGAGTTTAAATATTCTAATTAAATTTTGTGCCGTTTTGCCAACCAGTAAATGAGCAATCGATTTTGCTTCTTCCTGTAACATGGTTGTACGGTTATTTAAATGTTTAAGCCAGAGATCAATGATAGCGTAGGGTGCAGGATAGTGAGCTTGCGATGCACGTGCAGATACTTTTTTAATTAGCATTCTTGCAACAAGTGGACGAATCAAACTGTGGTTAACAATATTTTCCCACCATGGTAATTTTCTGATTTTTGGTGGGTTAAGAATTGTTTCTCTTGCTGCTTTGATCAAGTGACGTTTTGGAACAGCATAATTAATCAGACCTGTTTTTTTAGCTTGACGCGCTTTTAATACCCGCCCCGTTAACATTAAATCCAGTGCCGAAAAACTACCCATTCTTTCGATGCTTCTAACCGTCCCACCAAAGCCGGGGTGAATACCAAGTTTAACTTCAGGCAATCCTAATCGAGACGAATCTTCTTCAGCTATGCGATATTTGCAGGCGAGGGCAAGCTCCATACCACCACCCAGGCAAAACCCATGTATGAGTGCAACGGTAGGGCACTTTAAATTTTCAATGTTGTTAAAAATTGAATGCGCCCGTTGAATATTAACGAGAGCAGCATCTTCTGATTCAAAAGTTGTAAATTCATTGATGTCAGCACCAGCAATAAAACCACTGTCTTTGTCTGATAAAATCACTACACCTTTTGGTGTATCTTCTAATAACGCCTTAACAATATCATTAAGCTCATTTATAACTAATTCGTTAAGCGTATTTGCACTACTTTTTGGAACATCTAAATGCAACCAGGCAATACCATCATCATCAAGTTTTATATTCCAGTTTTTATATTTTTTCTTAGCCATAATATCTTCTCAGTTAAGCTTGTTTTTATTTATCGCTCTCTATCAACCTCTTTCAATTAACCTTTTTCAATCAACCTTTTTCAATCAACATAGCACCACCTTGACCACCACCTATACAAAGACTGGCAATACCACGTTTGGCTTTTTTACGTTTAAGCACATCTAAAAGATGCAATACGATACGAGCTCCACTTGCACCAACAGGATGACCAAGGCTTACACCACCACCATCAATATTAAGAATGCTTTGATCAATTTCTCCTAATGGCTCATCAAGTCCAAGTTCTTCTTTGCAATATTTTTCGTCTTGCCATGCCGCTAAACAACTTAATACTTGCGCAGCAAAGGCTTCGTTTATTTCCCAGTAATCTATATCACTCAGTGATAATTCATTACGTTGTAATATAGGTGTAATTGCATGCACGGGGCCAAGTCCCATTTGTGCGGGTTCCAGTCCAGCCCAATGACTATCGATTAATTTGCCCATTACCGGGAGTTGATATTCTTTAACGGCTTCTTCACTGGCAAGCAGTAACATAGCAGCACCATCTGTGATTTGCGCACTGTTACCCGCAGTTACATTACCAAACTGGCGATCAAAAACAGGTCGAAGCTTCGCAAGACGCTCTACAGATGAGTCTGTTCGAACACCATCATCATTTAAGTATGCATGTCCTTGTTGATCATAGAGAGCTTCAATTTCATCCAGTATCCCGGCTTCCTGTGCTGCAGCTAAACGTTGATGGCTTTGTACTGTATAGGTATCCATTGTTAAACGATCAATATTAAAGCGATGTGCAATATTCTCAGCTGTTTGCCCCATTGATAATCCGACGACCGGATCAGTTAATCCACGAAGGAGGCCGATAATAGGTTTTAAATGACGAGGGCGTAATGCTGCGAAGGTTTTGAGTTTATCAAGAGGCTTTTTAGACATAGCTAACCGGCCTAACCATCCCACCATTTCATTGTTTAATAAAACAGGTGCATGGCTCATTGCTTCAACACCACCAGCAAGAACAAGGTTTGCACGTCCTAAGGAAATATCTGACGCGGCCGAATCTAAAGCTTGCATACCAGAAGCGCAATTTCGCTGAACAGTCCAGGCAGGCACTTTTTTACCACAACCGAGGCGCAGGGAAATCACGCGTGCAATATTTGCTTCATCTGGTCCCGGCATCACGCAACCAACAATAACTTCATCAAGCTGTTCAGCAGAGAAAGGTTGTCTGGCCATTAACGGTCGTGCACAACCTAAGGCCAAATCAACGGCTGTAAAATTACCTGGTTTACCTTTTGCTTTTAAAAAAGGGGTGCGACTACCATCAACAATGTATACAGGTTTTGGTAAGCTTTTACTTTTTTCTGGACTATCCATTTTATGAACCTAATTTATTTATTACTACTGTTTTGTTAACCGTCATTCCGGTATTGTTTTAGCCGGAATCTATCTTGAACATGGATTCCGACCTAAGAGCTCGCTGGAATAGCCGGGCTATAACTCCTGTTTCCTTTTTAATTCAAAAGTAAAATCATCTACACCGATTACATTCGTACGCGCTTCATTTGCCATTTGCAATATTGATTCTTCATCTTTATCAATAATACCCTCTGCATGCGCTGCTTTCAGCATAGCTTCATAACCCGCATATTCAGGTTTGAATGTTTTTTGGAATGGACGAATCCTTTTTTCTAAATTCGCAGCATCCACCACTTTACGAAAAGCATTTTCAAGCTGTGTGACGGATTCGTTTTCATTCTCAGGAATAAATACGCCTTCCGTTAAACGGTTTCGCATTTCAGAAGGATTTATTAACAGTGTTGAAATCTCATGACCTAATTTGTCATTTGGTGGGGCATAGAGACGGCCCCATGGAAAAATTATCCAGCGTAAAATCATCGCAA